>JAYVWK010000133.1:0-4839 GCA_043786185.1 Burkholderiales bacterium | reverse complement strand
TGTTACCGGCGGCGCAAAACCGACAAAGGTTGGCGACGAAAAAAGCTGGTTAGCATGGCTGTAAGCGCGAAAATGCCGCGCTTACAGCCATGATCCTATTTTCCTCTGTTGCGGCACCGCGACCTTACCAACCAGTTGAAATTGTTCGAGTTTTGCCCTGCTTGAAGCTCACCAAAAGGGTACTGTGGCGCAGTTGCAAAAATCAGCGCAAACCCGTTGTGTCAGTTGATGTTTTCTTGTTTCGCAAGTACGCCAACTGAGCAAAATAGGTTGAAAGCAGGTTGGCGCTGGCTTATGAGGAGCGCCGCAGCACGTAACTGGAGCTGACGATGCTCAACGCCACGATTGAGCATCGTGTGGAGCAAAAAACGCAGACCTTGGCGCGCCAGAATTCATCTCTCAAGGCATACAGCCACGCGGTTGCGCACGAACTGCGGCGGCCGCTGCGCGGCTTTCACATGCAGGATGCCGATCGCCTGTTCGAGCCATTCCAACGGCTGCATTCGACCGCCGAGTACGACGGGCTGGGCATCGGTCTGGCGACCGTACAGCAGATCATCGAGCGCCACCACGGACGCATCTGGGCCACGGGTTCGCCCGGCAAAGGCGCGACTTTCTTTTTCACCCTGCAACGCGCCAACTGATCAGGCGAAACGTCGCGCGGCATACGCGGCGCTGTCCGTTGCGCCGATTTTTCCGCCGAGCAAGTCGGCCACCATGCGCCCGCTGATCGGGCCACAAGCCAATCCGACATGGCCGTGGCCAAAGGCGTGAAACACGTCCGGAGAAGCTGATGCGGGGCCCAGCACCGGCAGCCCGTCCGCAGTCGAGGGGCGATCTCCCATCCAGCGTTTCACTTCGGCAGGTTCGGCCTGCTCACGTAATTGTGGGTAGGCACGCCTGGCATGCGCGAGCAAAATCGCGGCGCGCCGCCAATCGGGCGCGGCACCCCGCGTGGTCAATTCCACCTGACCTGCCAGACGCAGGCCGTGGTTGGTGGGCGTATTTGCCATTTTGCCGTCGGCCGGCATCACAGGCATGGGAAGTTCGAAGCCCGGCGCACCGATCACCACATGATAGCCACGCTCGCTTTCCAGAAAAATGCGATCGCCGGCGGCGCGCGCCAGGGCCTTGGAACCGATGCCGGCGGCGATCACGGCACGGTCGCAGGCAAGCGCCCCATGGTCTGTAAGCACCGCGCGCAGGCGGCTTTCAACGATTTCAAAGCCATTGGCGCGCGCTCGTGCAAGTTTTGCCCCGCCGGTTCTGGCATGCCGCACCAGAGCGCCTACATAAGCGCCCGGATCACGGCAGTGCGCACCGGCATCCACCACGATGCCGAAGCCATATGCGGAATCGAGCATCGGCAGCAACTTCTGCAATGCCGTCGCATCGAGCTCGCGCCAGGCGACGCCGTTATCCCGCCGCAGGCGCCATGCCAGGGCTTCGGCCTCAAAGCCGGCGCGATTGGCATAGACATATAGAAGGCCTTTGCTTTCGATCAGGTGCGCTACGCCGGCTTCGGCGGCGAGCGCACGATGCCGGTTCGGCGCATCTCCCAACAAGCGGCCGAGCGCCCGAGCGGTACGTTCAACCCGCGCAACAGTGCATCCTGCCAGCACGAAGCGCCACAGCCACGGCGCCAGCGCGGGCAGTGCGCCCAGGCGCAGGGTGAGCGGTCCGCCTGCATCGAGCAGATAGCCGGGTATCTTTTTCCACAGGCCTGGCATCGACATCGGCACCACCGACGCCGGGTTGATCCAGGCGCCGTTGCCGTAGCTGGCCGCCTGTTCACCGCCGGGGTCACCCGGATCGATCAGTGTCACCTGGTGGCCGTCGCGCAGAAGTTCCACGGCACAGCATGCGCCGACGATCCCGGCCCCGATCACGGCCACGTGCATGGTCTACCCGAGCGCGCCCTGAACGGTACCGGCCTTGCCGAAAGACACGACCGCGGTAAAAACCGCACATATGAAAAACGCCGCGAAATCTTCCGCGGCGCTGTACGAAAACTCCGGAAATGGTCGCATCAGGCGATGCGCGCGCAAGCGCCCGATGGCTTACTTGCGATAAGCATCAACAATCGCCTTGCCTTCCGGGCCCGCCTTCTTGAGCCAGTCTTCGAGCATGATGTTGCCGACCTGCTTGAAGTCATTGGTCAATTTCGTCGAAGGCTTGAGGATCTTCATGCCCTTTTCGGCCAGGGCTTTCTTGTACCACTCATTTTTCTCGTCGGAGATTTTCCAGCCGCGACCTTCTATGTCACGCGCAACCTTGAGCAGCGCATCCTGGGTCGGCTTGTCGAGCGCATCGAAGGATTTTTTGTTGAGCAGCACGGCGTTTTTTGGCAACCAGGCCTGGGTGTCGTACCAGATCTTGATGTGCTCATAGGTCTTGGAGTCGTAGCCGGTCGCACCTGACGACATATAGGATTCGACTACGCCTGTGGCCAGCGCCTGGCTCAGTTCAGCGGCTTGAATGGTGACCGGCTGCGCGCCAATCAGTTCGGCTATCTTTGCCGTCGACGGACTGTAGGCCCGCCACTTGATGCGGCGCATGTCAGCGACCGATTCGATCTCCTTCTTCACGTAAAGTCCCTGCGGCGGCCACGCCACTGAATACAACAACATCATGCCGCCTTCGGCCAGCTTTTTCTCCAGCGCAGGTTTTTGCGCCGCGTACAGCTTTTGCGCCTCCTTGAAACTCGCGGCGAGAAAGGGCAGCCCGTCGATGCCATAGCCGGTCCATTCGTTCTCGAAATTGACCAGCAGGATTTCACCCAGTTGTGCCTGGCCGGTCTGCACCGCGCGCTTGATCTCAGGCGCCTTGAAGAGCGAGGCGTTGGGATGTACGGTGATCTTGAGCTTGCCACCGGTGGCACGATCGACTTCGGCGGCGAACGCGACGGCGATTTCCGTATGAAAATTGGATGGCGCGTAAGCAGTGGGCATGTCCCACTTGGTTTGGGCATTTACACCACCGGCCAGAGCCAGCAGGGCTGCTGCGAAAGATAAGTGAAAGCGCATGAATACTCCTTGGAATGTGCAAGCTGCGAGCCCCGCATGGGCCGAAACACCGCATTGCGCTGCTTGCCTGCTTGAAGTACGAATTGTAGCTTGCAGCCGAAGGTCTCATCCGGGTCGATATCGATCGCAGCCTCGTGCCGGGCGAAACGTATCCCGTTGCGCAGCAAGCAGCTGCGCAACGGGCCCAGTGAGGGCACGCAAAAGCTGAGCCCGATCATGCCGGCGCCGGTTGCCGAACGCGTAAGCCTCAGCAGCGCCCGATCCAATTGAAACTCCAGCGCATCATTCGCACGCACCGCGGTGCTTGCTGTGCAAGCTGCGTACAGCGGCGCGGCGGCTTCGATGTCCGGCATGCCGATATCGAGCACGGCCATGCCGCGCGCCTCGTTGGCATGCTTCTGCCATTCCGCGCGCCAAACCAGCCCCGGGGTCAAGTGTTGGCAGAAGTAAAACCAGGAGCCCGGCACGGCGTCCGGTTCGAGCCGGGTCACGCGGAAGGATGCGTCCTCAGTGGCTCCGCCAGTCAATTCCACCGGGCGCGAGAAGGTTTGCACCGGTCGCGGAAGCAGTCCGGCGCGCACCAGCTCGGTATGGGTTACGTCCGCATCGGTACTGCGCAACACTGTCGCCATCAGGCCCTGCGGGCGAGACACCAGTTCAGGGCGTCGCGCCGGCGGTGCGCCGGGCGGATAGCCCAGCAGTTCCAGATAATCGTTTTCGAACACCACAGTGCGGTTGATCGAGCCAAGCGTGTGATGGCCGCGCGCAGTGACGAAAAAGCCGAGGCGCTCGAAAAGGGCCGCGACTTCATCCATGCGATCGCGGGCATTGAAAACGATGTGATCGATTGCGCGCATGCCCGGATCATAGCGCTTCAGGACTGCCACGGCGCGACCACCGGGCGCGCGATAATGTCGGTTCCGCAACCGACTGGATGCAAGCAAATGTCTTCCCTGAATGGCGCCGAGGCGCTGGTGCGCATGCTGCAACTCCACGGAGTGAAACATATATTCGGCCTGTGCGGCGACACCAGCCTGCCGTTCTATGACGCGCTGGCACGGCTTGACCACGGCATCACCCATGTGTTGACGCGCGACGAGCGCTCGGCCGCTTACATGGCGGACGGTTATGCGCGCATCGCGCGCCGGCCCGGCGTTTGCGAAGGCCCGTCCGGCGGCGGCGCCACCTATATCCTGCCCGGCGTGGTGGAAGCCAACGAGTCGTCGGTTCCGCTGCTGGCGATCACCACCGACATCGCGACCACCTCGCGTGGGCGTTATACGTTGACCGAGCTTGACCAGGCGGCATTGTTCCGGCCGCTTACCAAGTGGAACGGCGTGGCCAATGCTGCAAACGACATTCCACGCCTGCTGCGCGCCGCCTTCTCGGCGATGAACAGTGGCCGCAGCGGCGCCGCACATTTGTCCTTGCCGTTCGACTGCCAGAAAGGCGCGGTCGAACCCGATGAATTGTGGGCTGATCCCGCGCTGGCGGCTTATCCTGCGCGACGCAGCGGCGCCGACCCGCAGGAGGTGGAGCGCGCCGCGGCGCTATTGACTTCGACTGCGAACAAACTGGTGATCGTCGGCGGCGGTGTGGTTCTGTCGGGCGCGGAACCGGAACTGGCGGAGTTCGCGCGCAAGGCCGGCGCGATGGTCGCCACCACGATTTCCGGGCAGGGCAGCCTGGCCGAGACGGATGCGGCCTGCGTCGGCGTGGTGGGCAGCAATGGCGGCACGCCGGAGACCCGCGAGGTGGTCGACATGGCGGATCTGATCATCTTCATCGGTTGCCGTGCCGGCAGCGTCACCAC
>JAYVWK010000132.1:0-5011 GCA_043786185.1 Burkholderiales bacterium | reverse complement strand
GCCGGTCGCGGCGTCGAGTTGCAAACCAGCAATGGACGCAGCTCGCGTGCCGACTTGGGCAGTCTGCGGATCGCTGCCTTGCAGGTTGCAGGCAGCGTCGATCAGCCGAGCGCCGCTACGCCGGCTGGCGCAGGCGCAGCCGGCGCAGCGCGGCCAAACGGCAGCGCCTTCGACACACTTCTCGCGCGCACCGATACGCTCGCCTGGAGCGCGACGGCAGTGCCAGCCGAGGTCGGCGCGGCGCGCAACGCCGGCCCGCTGCCGCACAGCGTCGCTGTCGAGGCGCGCGTCGGAACGCCGCGCTTCGCCGACGAGACCGCGCAGCAGGTCACCTGGCTTGCCAAAAATGGCATCGAACATGCCGAAATTCGCGTCAAACCGGCGGATCTCGGCCCGATTTCGGTACGCATCGAAATGCATAACAACGAGGCTGTCATCAGCTTCGCGGTGACCCAGCCGGAAACCCGTGTCGCGGTGGAAGATGCCCTGCACCGCCTGCAGGAAATGCTCGCCGAGAGCGGCATCTCGATGGGCGAGACCAGCGTCGGTGGCCACAGCTTCGGCCAGCAGTTGCATGACCAACGCGAGACTTCGCGCCAGCGCCACACCTTTGCGGCGCGCGGCGAAATGCATGCCGGCGTGATCAATGGCAGCGACGCGCGCACGCAGACCGCGGCGCGCGGCATGGTCGATACTTTCGCCTGAGCAGTCTTGGTGGCGGCCAGCGCCGCCACCCCGGTGCACGCCACAGGTGGCCGCGCCGTCGCAGCCACTCGCGCGACGCCAGGCGCCGGAGCGCATGCGGACGCCCGAAGCACGGCGCGCAGTGCGCGCAAAAGAGCCGCAAAGCGCCTCATTCTCAGCGCTTGATCCGCTCTCCGGGAAGGCAACAATAAGCCGTCTAGAGCTGGTTTCGGCCTCGATCCCCGAGGCTGGCAACCGGCGCATGCGGGCATGGCCCACCCCAACCTCATAGAGGAGCAATCGATGT
This sequence comes from Burkholderiales bacterium, assembly GCA_043786185.1. Taxonomy (GTDB): domain Bacteria; phylum Pseudomonadota; class Gammaproteobacteria; order Burkholderiales; family JAEUOS01; genus JAEUOS01. Next base: position 4,020 of record JAYVWK010000132.1, on the reverse strand, counting down.
CAACTGCAGCAGTCGCCGACGCCGGTGTGGTGGCGCCGAAGAAGAAGAAGGGCAAGAAACTACTGATCATCATCATGGCCGCGGTTGTTCTGCTGGCCGCCGCCGGTGGCGGTGCCGCGTTCTTCCTGATGAAGAAGAACGTTGCCGGCGCCAAGCCGGCGGCCAAAAAGGCGACCCGCTCGGGGCCGCCGGTGTTCGCCGCGCTCGAGCCCTTCACCGTCAATCTGGCCGACCCCGGACGCGAGCACTATCTGCAGATCGGCCTGACCTACGAAGTACATGCCGCCGACGTAGGCGAGGCGCTTAAGGCGCAGATGCCGCTGATCCGCAGCCGCGTGTTGCTGTTGCTCACCAGCCGCACCGCCGACGAGCTGGGTTCGCGCCAGGGCAAGGCGAAGCTGGCCTCCGAACTGGTCGGCCTGGCACGCGCCGCGTTGGCCGAATCGACCGCGGCGGGCGCCAAGAATGACGAAGTCGGTGTCACCGACGTGCATTTCTCGTCGTTCATCATCCAATAGACCTGCATACCCAACCGCAGCTTTCAGGCAACCATGTCCACAGATGTTCTCTCGCAGGACGAAGTCGATGCTCTTCTCAAGGGCGTCAATGGCGACGATGAAGTTGAAGCCGCGCCGAAAACCACCGAAGGCCCGAGGCCCTACAACCTGGCCAAGCAGGAGCGCATCGTGCGTGGCCGCATGCCCACGCTGGAAGTCATCAACGAGCGCTTCGCGCGCCTGTTGCGCGTGGGCCTGTTCAACTTCATGCGCAAGAGCCCGGAGATTTCGGTGGGGCCGGTCAAGGTCACCAAGTACGGTGAATTCATTCGCAATCTGGTGGTGCCGACCAATCTCAACATCGTGCAGACCAAGCCCCTGCGCGGCAACTCGCTGATGATTTTCGATCCGACCCTGGTATTCACCGTGGTCGACAACATGTTCGGTGGCGACAGCCGCTTCCCTAACCGCGTCGAGGGGCGCGATTTCACGCCGACCGAGCACCGCATCATCCAGCGCATGCTGGCGGTGGTGCTGGAGTGCTACAACAAGGCATGGCAGCCGGTGTTTCCCTTGGCGATGGAATTCCTGCGCTCGGAAATGCATACCCAGTTCGCCACCATCGCGACACCCTCGGAAATCGTGGTCACCTCGACATTCGCAGTCGAACTGGGCTCGGCCGGCGGCGAGATTCACGTAGTGACGCCGTATTCCACCTTGGAGCCGCTCCGCGACCAGCTCTACAGCAGCACCCAGGGTGACAGCGCCGAACCCGACAATCGCTGGATGCAGATGTTGAGCCGCCAGATACAGCATGCCGAGGTCGAACTCACCGCACACTTAGCGCGCGCCCCGATCACCTTGGCGCAGGTGCTGGGCATGCGCCGCGGCGACGTGATCGGCATGGACATCAAGCCCACGCTCACCGCCGAGGTCGACGGCGTGCCGATCTTCGAATGCCGCTATGGCGTGCTCAACGGGCAATACGCGATCAAGGTCGAGAAGATCATCGCGATTTCGCAGAAGGAAAACTCTCTTGGAGACACCCATGTCTGATCAGACCAATACCGCATCGGCCGAGGACGACTGGGCCGCCGCCATGGCCGAGCAGGCTTCCACCGGCGAGGCCGGTGCGATCGAGGCGACCGAGGCGGCAAGCAGCGCAGCCGCGCGCCCGGCCAGCGACATGTTCCAGCAGTTCGCACCGGCCGCGGGAAGCGGTCATGCCAACGATATCGACATGATCATGGATATCCCGGTGCTGATGAGCGTCGAGCTCGGGCGCACCAAGATACCGATCAAGCACATCCTGCAGCTGGCGCAGGGCTCGGTGGTCGAGTTGGACGGCCTGGCGGGCGAACCGATGAATGTGCTGATCAATGGCTGCCTGATCGCCCAGGGTGAAGTGGTGGTGGTGAATGAAAAGTTCGGCATCCGCTTGACCGACATCATCACGCCGTCCGAACGCATCCGGAAGCTCAACAAATGATGCAGTGGCGCAGCGCCTGGCTGGCCTGGCTGGCAGGCAGCGTTTGCTGCCCGTCACTTGCCCTGGCAGCCGATCCGGTGCCCGGCCCGGCCGGCATGCTGCAGATGCTGCCGGGACTGGGCCTGGTACTGCTGCTGATTCTTGCGCTGGCCTGGCTGGCCAAGCGCACCGGTGTGGGCCGTGCCGCCACGGGCGGAGCGCTACGTATCGTCGCCGACAAATCGGTGGGCGCCCGCGAGCGGGTGGTGGTGGTTGAAATCGCCGGGCAATGGCTGGTACTGGGGGTTGCGCCCGGCCAGGTTCGCACGCTCACACAAATGGTGCGCCCCGAGCAAAGCGGCGTGGACGCGCCCGAGGGCGTAGCCAAGCCGCCGTTCGCCGCAATGCTCTTACGCGCCTTGAAGAAAACATGAAACATGCGCGCCCCGCCGCAGGCTATATCCCTGCCCTGCCGTGGCTAATCTTCCTGGGCATGCTGGGCATGCTGGCAGTGATGCCGGGCAGCGCTTTCGCGCAGGCCGCGGCCCTGCCCGGCCTGACCTCGACGCCGGGCCCGGGCGGCTCGACCACTTATTCGCTGCCGATCCAGACCCTGCTGGCGCTGACCTCACTGACCTTTTTGCCCGCGGTGTTGTTGATGATGACCGGCTTCACGCGCATCGTCATCGTCATGTCGCTCCTGCGCCATGCGCTGGGCACGCAGACCGCGCCACCCAACCAGGTGATCGTCGGCCTGTCGCTGTTTCTCACCATGTTTGTCATGAGCCCGACGCTCGATCGGGTCTATGCCGAGGCCTACCTGCCCTACAGCACCAACCAGATGAGCTTCAACGATGCGCTCACACGCGCCCAAGTGCCGGTCAAGACCTTCATGTTGAAGCAGGTGCGCGAGCCCGACCTGGCCTTGTTCGCCAAACTGGCCAAGCGCCCGGCGGCGGAGAAGCCCGACGAGATGCCGTTCACGGTGGTGGTGCCGGCGTTTGTCACCAGCGAGCTCAAGACCGCGTTCCAGATCGCCTTCATGATCTTCATTCCGTTTTTGGTGATCGACATGGTGATCGCCTCGGTACTGATGTCGATGGGCATGATGATGCTGTCGCCGGTGATGATCTCGCTGCCGTTCAAGCTGATCCTGTTTGTGCTGGTGGACGGCTGGAATCTTTTGATCGGGTCGTTGATTGCTAGTTTCCATTGAGTTCCGACAAAAGTAAAAACCTACTTTTGTCGGGCTTGATTTGTATGAAATAGCCGGCGGAGCCGGCCTATTTCACTTTTCAAATGCCAGGAAAAACCACTCACCTTACTGCTGCGGAATAGCGCTATGTTCACCACCCAAACTGTACTGACTCTTGGCGCCGAGGCGCTTTGGCTTACCTTGCTGATTTCGGCGCCGCTGCTTTTGGCCGCGCTGGTGGCGGGGTTGGTGGTCGGCATTTTTCAGGCGGCCACGCAGATAAACGAGATGACGCTTTCGTTCATTCCGAAACTGATTTGCATGTTCGGCGTGATGGTGTTGGCGGGCCCCTGGATGCTGGCCACGATGGTCGATTTCATGCGCCGCCTGATCACGGGCATACCGGGCATGATCGGCTGAACCGGCGCGCCCGCTCACCCATGTTCAGCATCAACAGCGAGCAATTGTTCGGCTGGGCGGCGGCCTTCCTGTGGCCTTTCATCCGCATTCTGGCGCTGATTGGCACAGCGCCGGTGCTCAACCATCGCGCGATACCGCCGCAGGTCAAGATCGGCCTGGCGATGGCGATTGCCATCATTGTCGGCCCCACCCTGCCCGCCCTGCCCTCGGCCGCGCTCGACTCGTGGAACGCCGCCGGCGTGCTGGCCCAGCAGGTGGCCATCGGTGCGGCCATGGGTTTCATGCTGCGCCTGATTTTCGCCGCCATCGAGTTAGCCGGCGACCTGATCGGCCTGTCGATGGGCCTCTCGTTCGCCACCTTCGTCGACCCGCAGAATTCCGACCAGACGCCCTTGGTCGGCAGCTTTCTGGGCGTGCTGGCGAGCCTGATCTTCCTGGCC
>JAYVWK010000131.1:0-4965 GCA_043786185.1 Burkholderiales bacterium | reverse complement strand
CTCGAACTGCAGGCCGACTGCCTCGCCGGCGTGTAGGTATTCCACGCCAACCGCGCGCGCCGCATATTGGAAAGTGGCGATCTTGAAGAGGCATTGCGGGCAGCCACGGCGATCGGCGACGACACCTTGCAGCGCAGCGCCGGCCGCGGCGTCAGCCCGGATTCGTTCACCCACGGTTCCGCCCAGCAGCGCGTGCGCTGGTTCAGGAAAGGTATTGAGGGCGGCGAGATGAAGCAGTGCGACACGTTCGCGGCGCGCCAGCTATAGCGGGCCTCCGGATTCAGCTCGCGCAGGTGCTCGATACGCCCAGCGATGCGCGGCAAGCAACGCGAACGACCAGAACACCACGAAGCTCCCAAGCAACAGAAATGCCGACTCGATCCCAAGATAGTCGCGCAACACGCCCATCATCAAGGGCGTGGTGAAATGCGACAAGCCCCAGCCCAGGCCACCCAGCGCGTTTGCCGAGCCGCGATCGGCGGGGGTGCTGATGTCGCCGATGAGCAACTGGAAGTTGAGCGACATCAGGCCCGAACCCAGGCCAACGGTAAACAGCATCAGGCCGACCGCATAAAGACTGTCGGTGGCACCGACGGTGGCGACCGACACCGCGACCACCAGTGCCGCGCCGAAGGCGAGCGCGCCCTTCATCGAAAAATCGAGCAAGCGCGCCACCAGCAGGCCGGCGATCGCGGCGCCCACGCCGCGCAGCGCGAGGATGCTGCCGTTCAGTTCATGGCTATAGCCGTAGGCGTCGAACAGCAAGGGATAGAACGAAACGCTGAGCGAGAATGGCAACGCTGAAATGTAGGCGCACATGATGGCGAACCAGATTGGGCGCAACCGGAGCAGGCGACCATAGCGTGCCCATGGTGAAGACGCCGCGGTCGCCGGCACCTGTGTCTCGCCGGCGTGGTACAGCATGACGACGAAGGCGGCGGCGGCAACCGCGGCCAAGGTCAGGAACGACCATGAAAAACCGGTCCAGGTGATCAGGAACCCGCCCAGAAAAGTGCCTGCGATCTGGCCGATGCTGGTGGTGGCGTTGAGCCTTCCCATCTGCACGCTACGCTCGCCGGCCAGGTTGCCGGCGATGGTCCAGGAAGCCGGCCAGAAAATCGCGCGCGACATCACCATCATGACCTGTGCGGTGATCAACAAAGCAAAAGTGTCGGCGAACGCGTAGGCGCTGGCGCCGGCCGCCATCATCAGGCAGGAGGCCTGCACCATCGCACGGCCGCCGATGCGATCTGTGAAGGCGCCGCCAATCAAATTGAAAGTGATCTGCAACACCACCGGCAGGGCGATCAGCATGCCGATCGCAACGCCTGACATGCCCAGCGAATCCGCATACAGCGGGATCAGCGGGTAGGTCATGCCAAGACCGAGATTCCAGGCGAAGGCGCAAATGAAGAACGGTAGCGATGGTCGGATGGAATATGCCCCGTGGTGGTGGCGCGTGAAGCGCGTTCAGGCTGGAAGCATGGACCGCGCCGGCGGCCGCGTGGCGAGATCAGCCAGGAGGCGAATGCTCACGCGGGTGCTTGCGAAACAAATGCCGGGGGCCTTCCCCTGCCGGCCGGTGCGCTTCTCGCCCACGCTGCGACAGGCGGCGCTACTTGGCCTGCTTGAGAACGTCGGTCACCAGCGCGGCGATCATTTTGAAATCGTTGCGGCCCTTGTACTTGACCTTGAAGTGGCGCATGGTCTGGCCTTCGCCCTCGATGATCGGGTACTTTTCGCACAAGGCGACGCCGTCCCAGATCTGCATGTCGACATGCTTTTCGCGCGGCACGATCGACAAGAGGTTGCGGCCGCGCGAGTACACCGGGCTGCCCCACTTGACCGTCTCGACAATGGTTGGTTCGATGTTGATGATCAGTTCGCGCAGCTTGTGCATGGTTGCCTGCTGCTCGTACGGCAGGGTCTGGATCAGTTTTACAGCGGTCAGCATTGCATCTCCTTGCGTCCGGCGGTGACGCCGGTTTCGCTATTCCTCCGATCTTATCCTACCCGCTTCAATCCTCCGGTTCAATCGTAAACCCGGCTTGCGCGATAATGTGCTTGTAAATTCATGCGACATCTCTCCCAAGGCGAACCATCGCCTGTGACCAAACCGCAGTTCGGCGCCTGGTCCACCATCCGCACTCTGCTGCCCTACCTGCTCCAGTACAAGGGCCGGGTGGCGCTTGCGCTCGGCTTTCTGCTGGCGGCCAAGCTGGCGAATGTGGGTGTGCCGCTCATCATGAAAGAGATCGTGGATGGCCTCGGTTTGGTCATCGGCGGTTCCGGTGAAAAGCTCGCCTTCGGCGTGATCGCCGGCCTGTTGATCGCCTACGGCGCGGCGCGCCTGTCGACCACGCTCTTCACCGAATTGCGCGAGTTCGTGTTTGCCCGTGTCACGCAGTCGGCGGTGCGGCGCATTTCGCTCGAAGTGTTTCGCCATCTGCATTCGTTGTCGCTGCGCTTTCACCTGAATCGCCAGACCGGCGGCATGACGCGCGACATCGAACGCGGGTCGCGTGGCGTTTCCTCGCTGGTCTCATATACGCTTTACAGCATCCTGCCGACGATCGTCGAGATCACGCTGGTATTGTCGATCCTGGCCTGGAAGTACGACATCTGGTTTGTCATCATCACCCTGATCGCGCTTGTGGCCTACATCGTATGGTCGGTCGGTGTCACCGAGTGGCGCACCAACTTCAGGCGTGCGATGAACGACCTCGATTCCAAGGCCAACGTGCGCGCGATCGATTCGCTGCTCAACTACGAGACCGTCAAGTATTTCGGCAACGAAGAGTATGAAGCGAAGCGCTATGACCAGAGCATGGCGCGCTGGGAAGCGGCGGCGGTCAAGAGCCAGACCTCGCTATCGCTGCTCAATACCGGGCAAAGCGCGATCATCGCCATCGCGGTCACCGCCATCATGTGGCGCGCCACCGTCGGCGTGGCCAACGGCAGCATGACCCTGGGCGATCTGGTGCTGGTCAACGCATTCATGATCCAGCTCTACATCCCGCTCAACTTCCTGGGCGTGCTGTATCGCGAGATCAAGCAGTCGATGGCCGACATGGAGCGCATGTTCACGCTGCTGGACGAAAACCGGGAGGTCGCCGACAAGCCGCAGGCGCCCGCATTGGCCTTGGCCGGCGCCGCTGTGCGTTTTGAGCACGTCGATTTCGCCTACGAGCCGAACCGGCAGATACTTTTCGGCGTCGATTTCGAGATTCCCGCCGGGCGCACCATCGCCGTCGTTGGCCACAGCGGTTCCGGCAAATCGACCCTGGCGCGGCTCCTGTATCGGTTCTACGACGTTGGCGCCGCCGGTCTTGCGGGGGGGCGCATCAGCATCGACGGCCAGGATATTCGCGATATCACGCAAGCCTCGCTGCGGCGTGCGATCGGCATCGTGCCGCAGGATACGGTGCTGTTCAATGACACCATTTTCTACAACATCGCCTATGGCGATACCGAAGCCTTGGCCGAGGAGGTCTATGCCGCCGCGCGCATGGCGTCGATTCACGATTTCGTCGAAACCCTGCCGGCCGGCTACCAGACCATGGTCGGCGAGCGCGGCCTCAAACTGTCCGGCGGCGAAAAGCAGCGCGTCGCGATTGCGCGGGCCCTGCTCAAGAACCCGGCGATCATGATTTTCGACGAAGCCACCTCGGCGCTGGATTCGCAGACCGAAAAGGCGATTCAGGCCGAGTTGAAGAAGATCGCCGAAAACCGCACCACGCTGACCATCGCGCACCGCCTCTCGACCATTGCCGATGCGCACCAGATCGTCGTCATGGACCGTGGCCGCATCATCGAGCGCGGCACCCATCATGAGTTGCTGGCCGCCGGCGCGCACTATGCGCAGATGTGGGCCTTGCAGCAAGAAGCCGACGAGGAAGTGGACGGCAGCAGTGCGGAGCCGCTACGCAGCGCGGCGTAAGCGGCAGGTTTTCCTTGCCCGCCGATGCCGAATGCGCATCGTGCCGCCCGAAAGGCGCCACAATCGATACACATTCGGCATTTGATTTTGCCGCTTTCAAGGCTTAATCTTGGTTTCATGAAAACATTCGAATCCCGCATCACCGCCCTGCCGCGCATCGGCGTGCTGGGCGGCATGGGGCCGCTGGCCACCGCCGATTTCATGGCCAAACTGGTCTATGCCACACCGGTTCTGCATGACCAGGATCACTTTCCGGTCAGCGTCGACTCGACTCCGCAGATTCCCGACCGCGTGGCAGCGCTCGAAGGCCGCGGCTGTGACCCGCTGGAGGCTTTGGTCGCCGCGGCGCGCCGCCTGCAGGCGGTCGGTTGTGACCTGATCGCCATGCCTTGCAATACCGCCCACCTCTGGCATGCGCGCCTGGCAGCGCAGATTTCCCTGCCGCTCATGCACATCGTTGACGCAGTCGATGCCGAACTAGGCGCGGTGCGCAAGGTGGGCCTATTGGGCACGACCCCCACGCTTGAGCACGGGCTCTACCAGCGCCACTGCGGCGGCGATCGGCACTGGGTGTTGCCGGACCAAGACGTGATGCACAATCTGGTGATGCCGGGCGTCGCCGCGGTCAAGATCGGCGACATGGTGGCCGCCGCCAGACTGTTGCGCAGCGCCGCGCGCAAGCTTGCAAGCAGCGGGGCCGAGGCTATCGTGCTGGCGTGCACCGAGATTCCACTGGTGCTGACTGCCGATGACGTTCCGGTACGCATGGTCGATGCCACCTTTGCGTTGGCCCGCCACACCATCGCGGCCGCCAGAAACTTGGGTGTGCCCGCTGTCGCTTGCGCCGCCTGAAGCGCGCAAGGCTTCACGGCCATGGAATCCAAGTGGCTTGAAGATTTCGTGTCGCTGGCCGAGACCAGGAGCTTCTCGCGTGCGGCGCACTTGCGCCACGTGACGCAGCCGGCCTTTTCACGGCGCATCCGCTCGCTCGAAACCTGGCTCGGTGCGGACCTGATCGACCGCAC
>JAYVWK010000130.1:0-3579 GCA_043786185.1 Burkholderiales bacterium | reverse complement strand
GTGCGGGTACCGTGGAATGATCCGTCGACCATCATGAAGGCTCTGGACTACGGCGCCTACGCGATCATCGTGCCCTTGGTCAACAACGCGGCTGACGCCGCCGCCGTGGTGGCTGCCTGCCGCTATCCGCCCACCGGCATCCGCTCGTCCGGCCCGATCCGTGCCCAGCACTACGGCGGCGCCGACTACCTGGCAAAGGCCGATGAGGAGATCATCGTGATGGCGATGATCGAAACCAAGGAAGGGATTGCCAATCTCGACGCCATCTGCGCCACTCCGGGACTTGATGCGGTCTACATCGGCCCGTCCGACCTGTCGTTCGCGCTCGGCCTGCCGCCGCGCATGGACAACACCGACCCGCTGCATTTCGACACCTGCAACCGGATTCTCGAAACCGCGCACCGCCACGGCAAGAAGGCTTGCATGCATTGTGTGAGCGCGGCCTTTGCCGCCGGCGCGATCAAGCGCGGCTTCGATCTAGTGATGCTGACCTCGGACCTGAACTGCATGATCGCCGGCGCGCGCAAGCAACTCGACGACCTCAAGACCGCCATCAATTGAAGCGTTGACGACATGAGCACAGCAACGCAAGGCGCCGCGCTTGCCGTCGTCACGGAGGGCGCGCTGCGCGGCACGCGCGAAGCCGGGGTGGCGGTGTTTCGCAACGTGCCGTACGCGGCAGCGCCGGTCGGCCCCTTGCGCTTCCAGCCGCCGGCGCCGGCGCCGCAATGGGCCGGCGAACGCGACGCCAGCCGGCACGGAGCGATCGCCCCGCAGCCACCCTCGCGCCTGCGCGCCGCGATGGGCGATTTTTCGCATCCGCAGTCGGAAGACTGCCTGACAGTAACGGTCTGGACCCCGGCTGCGGACCAGGCGCGCCGCCCGGTGCTGGTCTGGCTGCATGGCGGCGCCTTCATGAGCGGCGCCGGCTCCCTGCCCTGGTATTCCGGCGCCGTCATGGCACAACGCGGCAACATGGTAGTGGTGGGCGTCAACTATCGACTGGGCGCGTTAGGCTTCATGCACCTGCCGGGCGTCAGCGCGCCCAACCTGGGTTTGCTTGACCAGTTTTGCGCGCTTGACTGGGTCAGCCGCAACATCACCGCCTTTGGCGGCGACCCCGACAACATCACAGTCGCCGGGCAGTCGGCCGGCGGCTTTTCGGTGTTGGCCATGCTCGCGGTGCCACGCGTGCGTGTGCAGTTTCGCCGCGCCATCGCCCAGAGCGCCCCTTTCGGGCGCGTGATGCGCCCGCCCGCCGCCGCGGCCGAGAATGCGCAACGCATGCAGGGGCTGCTGGGCCTCAAGTCGGCGGCCGACTGGCTTGCGGTTAGCACCACCGATATCGTGGCAGCCCAGGTCAAGCTGACCATTGCCACCGCCGAATTCGCCAATGCGGTGCCGCCCTTCGGCCCGGTGGCCGACGGCGTGCTTTTCGGCGATGACTTGCTGCCCGCGGCGCTGGCCGGCGCCGCCGAACGCGATCTGTTGCTGGGGCATACGCGCGACGAGATGGCGGCCTTTTTCGCCATCGACGAGCGGGTGAAAAACGCCGCGCCTGACGCCATCGAAGGCCGCTTTCGCGCCCATTTCGGCGCCGGCGCGGAGCCCGCGCTCAACGAATACCGACAGCGCGCACGCAGCCCGTCGCCCATGCACCTCCTGGGCGAGATGGCGGGCGACGCCCTGTTCAACGGCGGCTGCTTCGCCTTCGCCGAGCGGGTCGCCGCGCTGGGACGGCCGGCGCACGTGTTTCGCTTCGACTGGGCGGCAGCGGACAATCCCTTCAGTGCCTGCCACTGCATCGAACTGCCGTTTGTCTTCAACAACCTGGGCCACTGGTCAGCCCCGATGCTGGACGGCGGCGACCCCGCCGCCATGGCGACCCTGGCCACGCGCATGCAGGACGCATGGATCGCCTTCGCACGCGCTGGCGATCCCTCGCATCCCGGGCTGCCGGCATGGCCAAGGTTTGGCCAGGCCACGCGCGAGGTCATGTTGCTCGATGCCGCACCGGGCGTACGCAACGATCCCGCTGGCCGCGCACGCTGGCACTATTGGCCGTGAAACGAATCCTGCCGTCGCTTTGTTGGCACGGCAGGTGCATGGGCTTCTCGCACACAAGCGTCACCGCGCACTCAAATAACCGGAGTATCAGGATGATCGGTCGGCTCACACCCCTTTTCGCGTTGCTGCTGTCACTGTGTACCGCCATAGCGGTACATGCGCAAGATTGGCCCACGCGGCCGCTGAAGATCATCGTGCCCTTCGCCGCCGGCGGCAACACCGATGCGATTGCACGCCTCCTGGCTCCCAAGCTGGCCGAAGCGCTGGGCCAGGCGGTGGCGGTCGAGAACAAGGCCGGCGGCGGCGGCATGATCGCCGCCGATTTCGTCGCCAAGGCCCCGCCCGACGGCTACACGCTCTTGATGTCGTCCACCGGTCCGCATGTGGTGATGCCGGCACTGGCACCGAAGATTCCCTACGACCCGGTCAAGGATCTGGCGCCGGTCAGCAACGTCGGCAGCAACGCGCTGGTGCTGTTGCTGCACCCATCCGTCCCGGCGAAGAATGTGGCCGAGCTGATCGCGTTGCTCAAGCGCGAGCCCGACAAATGGGCCATCGGTTCAGGCGGCATCGGCAGCACCACCCACATGTCGGGCGAGTTGTTCAAATCCATCGCCGGGGTCAGCATGACGCATATCCCGTTCAAGGGCGGCGCGCCGCTGGCGATCGCCTCGCTCGGCGGCGAGGTGCCAATTTCGTTCAACAACATGTTCGATGCCCTGCCGCACATGAAAACGGGCAAGCTGCGCGGCTTAGCCGTTACCAGCGCCAAGCGCCAACCGCAGGCCCCCGAGCTGCCGACCCTGGCTGAGTCAGGCCTGCCCGGCTATGAATCGGGACCGTGGAACGGCATCGTGGCGCCCGGCAAGACGCCGCCGGAACTGGTCAATCGATTGTCCGGCGTCATCCAGAAAATCGTCCGCGACCCGGCCTTCCAGGCGCGCTTGAACGAGATCGGCTCGGTCGCCATCGGCGACACACCCGAGCAGTTCCGCGCTTACATCACCATTGAGCTGGCGCGCTGGAGCAAGGTGGTGCGCGATTCCGGTACCAAGCTTGAGTGAGCAGGCACGGCACGCAAGGACTACGCAATGCATACCCAGGTAGGCATCATCGGCGCCGGTCCCGCCGGCCTCCTGCTCTCGCACATGCTGCACCGGGCCGGCGTCGAGTCGGTGGTGCTGGAGCGCGGCAACCGCGACCATGTGGGCACGCGGCTGCGCGCCGGCGGCCTTGAACACGGTACGGTGGCGCTGCTGGATGCGGTAGGCCTTGGCCGGCGCATGCGTGAAATCGGATTGATCGTCAAGAGCACCGATTTTCGCTTCGATGGCCTGGGGCATCGGGTGGATTTCATGGCGGCCACCGGGCACTCGTTCATGATCTATCCGCAGTACGAGATCGTCACCGACCTGCTCGATGCGCATGCCGCCGCCGGCCGCACGGTGATGTTCGATACAGCGGTCACGCGCATTTCAGGTATCGACGGGCCGCGCCCGACCATCCACACCA
>JAYVWK010000129.1:0-3644 GCA_043786185.1 Burkholderiales bacterium | reverse complement strand
GCCGACGATCCAGGAGGCGGGATATCCCGGATTCGAAGTGTTCGCGTGGTTCGGCGTGCTCGCACCGGCGGGGACACCGAAAAGGATCGTTGACCGGCTGGCGGGCGAGTTGGCGAAAGTCGTCGAGCTCTCGGACGTGAAGGAAAAGCTTGCCGGGCAGAGCGCCACGGTGATGCTGCGACCCGGCGAGGAATTCGGCGCGTTCATCGCGGCGGAAAAAGTGAAGTGGAGCGCCGTCGTCAAGGCATCGGGCGCACGCATCGACTGAAGAGTTGCTCTTGTAGGCAGGGGAGGGGGTTCCATGCACACGATCATCATCGCCAATCCAAAGGGCGGCAGCGGCAAGACGACACTGGCGACCAATATCGCCGGCTGGCTGGCGGGCAAACGTCAGCGCGTCGTGCTCGCCGACTTTGACCCGCAGCGCTCGTCGACGTCGTGGCTGTCGCGGCGGCCGGCCCTGATGCCGCCGATCGCGGGCTGGACTCCGGACCAGGAGCGGAAATGGCTGAAGGAAAGCGATCCGCAGTGGCTGGTGATCGACCTGCCGGCCGGCATCCACGGCGAATCGCTGCGCGATGCGGTCCGCCGTGCCGACATCATGCTGGTGCCGATCTCGCCGTCGGCATTCGACTTCGACGCGACGCGCGCGTTCCTGGACCGCCTCGCCGAATACAAATCGATCAAGGAGGGCAAGGTCGGCATCGGGCTAATCGGGATGCGCGTCGACAGCCGGACCCTTAGCGCGATCGAGCTCGAGGAATTCGTCAAGGGCTACGATTTTCCGTTCATCACCAACCTGCGCGATACGCAGGTCTACGTGCATGCGGCGCGCGACGGGCTGTCGGTGTTCGACATGCCGCGCTCGCGCGTGGAGCAGGATTGGGAGCAATGGCGGACGCTGACCCGATGGATCGGCCGGCATGCCGGATGACGAAGCGCTCACCCGGCATCGTTACGACGGCGTTCGCGCGGCGGACTGAAAACAAGGCATGAGCGACGAGCGCCCTCACCCCGCCCTCTCCCGAGGGGGAGGGCGAGGTGGGCTACGCCGCTGCCAACAGCTCGCGCAGTACGAACGGCAATATTCCGCCGTGCTTGTAGTAGTCGACTTCGATCGGCGTATCAATGCGCAGCAGCACCTTCACCTGCTGTTCGGCTCCGTCCTTGCGGCGGATCACCATCATCAGGTTCTGCTGCGGCTTGATCGCGCCGGTGATGCCGACGATGTCGATCTCTTCATCGCCCTTGATCCCCAGCGACTGTGCGGTGTCGGTACCCAGAAACTGGCACGGCAGCACGCCCATGCCGACCAGGTTGTTGCGATGGATGCGCTCGAAGCTCTTGGCGATCACCGCCTTGACGCCGAGCAGCTGCGTGCCCTTCGCCGCCCAGTCGCGCGATGATCCGGTCCCGTATTCCTCGCCGCCGAAGATCACCGTCGGCGTGCCTTCCTTGATGTAGCGCATCGCTGCATCGTAGATGAACATCTTTTCCTGCGTCGGCTGCAACAGCGTAACGCCGCCTTCCTCGCGCGTGCCGTCTTTCCCCGGCGGGATCATCAGGTTCTTGATGCGGACGTTGGCGAAGGTGCCGCGCATCATCACTTCATGGTTGCCGCGGCGCGCACCGTAGCTGTTGAAGTCAGCCTTCAGCACGCCGTGTTCGAGCAGATATTTGCCGGCGGGCGTGGTGGCCGCAAAGCTGCCGGCGGGGCTGATGTGGTCGGTGGTGATGCTGTCGCCAAAGAGACCCATGATGCGCGCGCCGCGCACGCCGCTGACGAGCGCCTTGGGCTCCATGGTGAAGTCCGCAAAGAACGGCGGCTCGGCGATGTAGGTGCTCTTGGGCCAGGTGTACACATTGCGGTCGGCTCCCAAATCCACACCGCTGATCTTTTCCCACAGCTTGCCGGGGTCGCTCTTGATTTTTTCGTAGTTCTTGCGGAAGGCCTTGCCGTTCATGGCGTACTTCATCAGCTGGTAGATCTCGTCGCTGCTGGGCCAGATGTCGCCGAGGTAAATGTCTCGGCCATTCTTGCCCTTGCCGAGCGGCTCAGTCATCAAGTCCTTGGTCACGTTGCCGGCAATTGCATAGGCCACCACCAGCGGCGGGCTGGCCAGGAAGTTGGCCTTCAGGTTGGGGTGGATGCGCGCTTCGAAGTTGCGGTTGCCCGACAGCACGGCCGCGCACACCAGGTTGTTCTGGGTGATGGCGTCATTGATCTCTGGCGTTAGGTCACCGGCATTGCCGATGCAGGTGGTGCAGCCATAGGCGGCCAGGCTGAAACCGAGCTTTTCCAGGTACGGCAGCAGGCCCGCTTTTTCAAGGTAGCTGGTGACGACGCGCGAACCCGGGGCGAGCGATGTCTTGACGTGTTTCTTCACCTTCAGCCCCGCCTGCACCGCCTTCTTCGCCAGCAGCCCGGCCGCCAGCATCACGCTCGGGTTGCTGGTGTTGGTGCAACTGGTGATGGCGGCGATCAGCACGTCGCCGTTGCCGATGCTGATGCCGGCCTTTTGAGGTGCGGGCGTGTCAACCACCTTGTGGGCGCTGACCGCAGACGCCATGGTCGGCCGGCTGCCTTCCATCTCGACCACCATGCGCGGCGCGCCCACCGGGGTCGGCAGCGCACCGGGAATGGTATCGGCGCGGGCCTCGACCGTGTGGTTCAGCAGGTGCCGCGTGGCCAGCATGCCGGCGGGCTGGTTGAAACCATTCTCGGCAATCGGCTTGCTGTAAAGCGACTTGAACTGATTGGCTACCTCGCCCAGCTCAATCCGGTCTTGCGGCCGCTTGGGGCCGGCCAGGCTGGGCGTCACGTCACCCAGATCGAGCCTGACGACCTGCGAGTAGTCGATGTCGCCCGCCTCCGCCACGCCGAACAGGCCCTGGGCCTTGAAGTAGGCCTCGAAGGCCTCGATTTCGTCTTTCGTGCGGCCGGTGCCCTTGAAGTAGTCAATGGTCTTTTCATCGACCGGGAAAAAGCCCATCGTGGCACCGTATTCGGGGGCCATGTTGCCGATGGTCGCGCGGTCGGGCAAGGCCAGCGTACGGGTGCCTTCGCCGAAAAATTCCACAAACTTGCCGACAACTTTTTCTTTGCGCAAAGTCTCGGTCACGCGCAGCACCAGGTCGGTCGCCGTCACGCCTTCGCGCAGGCGGCCGGTCAGCTCAAAGCCGACCACGTCGGGCGTCAAGAAGTACACCGGTTGCCCCAGCATGGCAGCCTCGGCCTCAATGCCGCCCACGCCCCAGGCGACGACGCCGATGCCGTTGATCATGGTGGTGTGGCTGTCGGTGCCGACCAATGAATCGGGGAAGTAAACACCTGCTGAATTCTTATGAACGCCACGGGCCAAATACTCCAGGTTAACCTGGTGAACGATGCCGAAGCCGGGCGGCACCACGCCAAACGTATCGAAGGCCTGCATGCCCCATTTCATAAACTGGTAGCGCTCGTTGTTGCGCTGAAATTCCAGCCTCATGTTCAAGTCCAGAGAGTTCTTTTTGCCGTAGTAGTCGACCATGATGGAATGGTCCACCACCAGGTCAACCGGTACCAATGGCTCAATGCGTTTCGGGTCTTTGCCCAGCTTGACAGCCACGCTGCGCATGGCGGCCAAATCGGCCAGCAGCGGCAC
>JAYVWK010000128.1:0-7293 GCA_043786185.1 Burkholderiales bacterium | reverse complement strand
GTCGCGCTGCTAGCTCGCCTTGCCGCCGCGCGGTCCGAGGAAGTACCACAGGATCAAGCCCAGGAGCGGCAGCAGAACCACTGCGACGATCCAGATGAGCTTCTTCTCGTTCGAAACCGGGCTTTGAAAGATGTTGATGATCGCCCAGATATCGCCGGCTAAGATCAACAGGCCCCAAAGGCTGTGGTAGCCGAAATGCATCATCACCCGCTCGTTACGCTCACCACTCACCACTCCCCACCTATTGTTGGCCTTTGACGATCATGTCGTTCTTGACCGACGCCGCGCCCTTGACGCCGCGAGCAACCTGGACGGCCTTGTCGATATCGGCTTTCGACCTGACGAAACCACTCAACTGAACGACGCCCTTGTAGGTTTCGACGTTGATCTCGGCGGACTTGAGAGAAGGCTCCTTGAGGATGTCGCCCTTGATCTTGGCCGTGACAACCGCGTCGTCAACATATTCTGAAGCGCTCTCCTTCTTTGGCGCAGCAGCCACAAGCTCCTTCTTCGCCGCCGCGGCGGATTCCACATTCGCGCCCTTGTTGGCCGCAGTGGTTTTCAAATGCGCCTTGGCAGTGTCCTTCGCGCGGGCTTCCGTTGCCTTGGCTTCCTTGACGCAGGCCTGCCTGGCATCAGCGGCCTTGTCGTCGCACTTTTCGCGGTCGACCGCGTAGTCAGCCTCTGCCTTGGCGACGCTTACCGCGTAGTCGCCCTTGGCGCCAGGCATGTAGCGCGCTTCGAGCTCAGCCCTGGCGACTTTCTCCCGGCCCTTGGCTTCCGCCATGCATACATCCTTTGCATTGGCGGTCTGCGAGGCGCAGGCCGCCTTTGCTTCCTTGTAGTCGGCAGCGGTTCGGTCCTTGCCGGACTTGTTTTCGTCCTTGGTGATGCCTTGTGCCGCGATCGCGCCGGCGGAAAATGCCAGTGCGGCTGCCAATGCGGAGATGTGGAATGTGTTCATGGTGGTTCCTTTGCGTGGTGAGTCGGGCCCGGATGCATGCCGGAAGGCGTTGGTCCGGTGTCGCGACGATTCATATACCGCCGCTTACTTCAAAGCTGCTGCCAAGCGGAAATCTGCTTCTGTCCCTCGTCTTTGGAGGCACCCGCCGACGGGAGGAACGGAACACTTTTCCGTTGTCGCGACCGGCCAGTTGCCGACGCTACTTCAAGCGCATGTCATTTCTGACCGACTTCACGCCCTTGACCCCGCGCGTCAATTCCACCGCCTTATCGATGGCGGCACGCGAACTTACGAAGCCGGTCAACTGGACCGTGCCCTTGAAAGTTTCGACATTGATCTCCGCGGACTTGAGCGTCGGTTCGCCGAAAACCGCGGCTTTCACCTTGGTGGTAATGACGCTATCGTCTACGTACTCTCCGGTCCCTTCCTGCGTGGGTGTCGACGCGCAACCGAGAAGCGATGCAAGAAGAATGGCAAACAGAAAAGCAAGGAATCCTTTGACTGATTTCACGGCGGTGCTCCCATCAGGGCGAATTTGACTCGACATAAACCCGCACCAACCCTCTGATGCATTCAACGATTGTCGAAGCTATGCTCGGAAGTGCTCTGTGCGTTCACGCACATACAGGCTTGATACAGATCAAAAGGTCTTTCCGAAGGCAGAAATTGCCTGGCGGGATTTGCCTGCACTGGACCGTGCACGCGAGTCGAGTCGCGCCCGCTTTTGACCGGGCTCCGAGGTGCCAAAACCCATGCGTGCCATTTTGGCGTCACCAGACGCTGTCGTAGTTGCGCGGCCGGGAACAGGAAACGATGGCGGCAAAGGCCTGACGGGCCTGCGGTGCAGCAAGGCTACTTGGCAGGATCGGGCCGCACGGTTCGGCGAGCCGCGGGGCTCGATTGCGGCCGCGACTTACGCGGCGACCTTCAAGTCCAGAAAGCCGAAGTGGTGGACTTCCTCGGCACGCACCAGCGATAGCAGCCAGCACCAGGCAAGCGGATTATCGGCTGCGAAGGCCAAGAGCGCGCGCGCCTCGACGCGCGCGAAGCGGCGTGTCGAGGCGCGGTTGCCCACTGGCGGCCGAGCGGCGCGGTGAAAGGCGTGGGCGAGTTCATGCAGGAACACCACCGACAAATGGGTGCCGCGCAAGTCGTGCGCCAGTTCGACATTGCGGTTGGGCACATCCAGATAGCCCCAGGCATTGCCGCGCTTGGACATCGCGGGCGACAGAGCCTTGATGCGGAAGTCATGCCCGCCCACGAGCACCGTTTTCGGCGGCTGCATCGCCAGATCGGCCGCCGCGTCGCCGCGCGCCGCTTTCTCGAAGCGCGAGCCGGGCTTGAAATAGTGGGAAATGCATGCGTTGAGCCAGGTCCAGGCGTCCGGATTGCTTTGCATGAACTCGACCAATCCTGAAGACAACGAGTGCGTATAGCCTTCCTCGGACCGGGCATAGTGAACCCCGTTCACATAGTGGATCAGGCGGATCACTTCGAACAGCAAATACTCGATGAGGCGCTTGCCGGCGAGACTGTCGTGCAGGCGGATCTGCTGCAGGTTGACGTCCGATTCAGACAGGTGGGTCGCATGAAACATCTGCGCGCGCGTCGCCCGGCTGACGGTGAACCCATACGGCCCGATGCGAAACGGCATCGGCGTGAACGCGGCCAGCCCGCGCGGCGCGGTCCGGGCCCGGCCGTATCTGGTTGGTTCGGAGCGAAAGGGGTGCGTGTTCACGGTGTATCAAGGCGGGTAGGCGCGAGAGTCGCGCCCGGAGTATTAAGACTGAATATTGAGCTACAAGTGCTGCCGCGCAATGACAATTCCGGTAAAAAATTTTCATCGCCATATAAATCAACGGATTACGGAGATCGGCACTGCACCAGCCGACGATCAGGCCGCTTTTCGGATGCGCCCAAAGCGGGACGCAAGCAGCGCTGCGGCGACCTACAGCCCGAGCGGCTGGCATGGAATTTGCCGAACCCCGCGCAATGATGTGCCACAACGGTGGTCCGCGTCGCACCGGCCTACAATCCGAAAGGAGTCGCCGCCATGAACCTCGACATCAACCGCTTCATCGCCGCCATGCCCAAGTGCGAACTGCATGTGCATGTCGAAGGCACGCTAGAGGGGGAACTGAAGTTCCCGCTTGGCCTGAACACTTCGAATAACCCGCTGCCATGTGCGTCAGCGCGTAGAGTCGGAGGGCCCGGCAGGGCTGGATTTTTGCTGGCGGCTGCGAACATGGCGATCCGGACTCGGCGCAGCGCTTTGGTCTCGTCACCGGATTATCCGCTCGTGCAAGAACCGGCGAACGAATCCTACTTCCTGCGCCCCTTCGCCAGATTCCCCGCAATGCGCATGCGCAGCGCGTTCAATTTGATAAAGCCGCCGGCATCGGCCTGGTTGTAGGCACCGCCGTCGTCGTCGAAAGTGGAGATCTTCATATCGAACAGGGAATCGGTCTTTGATTCGCGGCCGGTGACCATCATGGTGCCTTTGTAGAGCTTCAGCCTGACACGGCCATTGACGGTTTTTTGCGAGTCGTCGATCAGCACCTGCAACAGCTTGCGCTCGGGCGAGAACCAGTAGCCGTTGTAGATGAGCCGTGCGTAGCGCGGCATCAGGTCGTCCTTGAGCGACAACACTTCGCGGTCCATGGTGATCGATTCCATCGCGCGGTGCGCCTTCCAGATGATGCTGCCGCCCGGGGTTTCGTAGCAGCCGCGCGACTTCATGCCCACATAGCGGTTCTCGACCATGTCGAGCCGGCCGATGCCGTGCTTGCCGCCGATGCCGTTGAGCGTGGCCAGCACCGTGGCGGGCGACATTTTCTTGCCGTCGATGGCCACGATGTCGCCACGCTCGAACGTGAGCTCGATGATCTGCGGCTTGTTCGGTGCCTTCTCGGGCGACACCGTCAGGCGCCACATCGATTCTTCCGGCGCGAAGTTCGGATCTTCGAGAATGCCGCCTTCGTAGCTGATGTGCAGCAGGTTGGCATCCATCGAATAAGGCGCGCCGCCACCCTTGCGTTTCTTGAAGTCGACCGGGATGCCATGGCGGTCGGCATAGGCCAGGAGCTTGTCGCGCGACAGCAGGTCCCATTCGCGCCAGGGGGCGATCACCTTGACATTGGGCATCAGCGCATAGGCGCCCAGTTCGAAGCGCACCTGGTCGTTGCCCTTGCCGGTGGCGCCGTGCGAAATGGCGTCGGCCTTCACCTTTCTTGCGATGTCGATCATGCGCTTGGCGATCAAGGGGCGCGCGATCGAGGTGCCGAGCAGGTATTCGCCTTCGTAGAGCGTGTTGGCGCGGAACATCGGGAACACGAAGTCGCGGACGAATTCTTCTTTCAGGTCTTCGATGAAGATGTTCTCGGGCTTGATGCCCATCTTCAGCGCCTTGGCGCGTGCCGGCGCCACCTCCTCGCCCTGGCCCAAGTCCGCGGTGAAGGTCACCACCTCGCAGTGGTACACATCCTGCAACCATTTCAGGATGACTGATGTGTCCAGGCCGCCGGAGTAGGCCAGGACAACCTTGTCGACCTTGTTGGTCTCACCTTTCTTGCTCTTGTCGCTCATGTCGCTTCCACTTTTCCAAGTAACAGGTATTCCAGCAAGGCCTTTTGCACATGCAGGCGATTCTCCGCCTCGTCCCACACCACGGAGTGCGGGCCGTCGATCACCGCGGCCTCGACTTCCTCGCCGCGATGCGCCGGCAGGCAGTGCATGAAGAGGGCATCGGATTGTGCGGCGCGCATCATGTCGACATCCACGCACCAGTCGGCGAAGGCCCTTTTGCGTTCTTCGTTTTCGGCCTCGAAGCCCATGCTGGTCCACACATCGGTGGTCACCAAGTGGGCGCCGCGCGCGGCATCCATGGGGTCGGTAAACTCTTCAAAGTTGTCCTCGCCGAAGAGGCCCGCGCGCTCGGGTTCGACCTCGTAGCCGGGCGGGGTCGATACATGCACATTGAAATCGAGCACTTCGGCGGCCTGCAGCCAGGTGTTGCACATGTTGTTGGAGTCGCCGATCCAGGCTACCGTCTTGCCCTGGATCGAACCGCGATGCTCGATGAAGGTGTAGATGTCGGCCAGCACCTGGCAGGGGTGGTATTCGTTGGTCAGGCCGTTGATCACCGGCACCCGCGAATGCGCCGCGAAGCGTTCGATGATGTCCTGCTCGAAAGTGCGGATCATCACGATATCGACCATGCGGCTGATCACCTGCGCCGCGTCTTCCACCGGTTCGCCACGCCCGAGTTGGGTATCGCGGGTGGAAAGGAAAATCGACGAGCCGCCCAGTTGCTGCATGCCGGCTTCGAAAGATAAGCGGGTGCGGGTCGAGTTCTTCTCGAAAATCATCGCCAGATGGCGGTCGAACAAGGGGTGGTAAGTCTCGAAGGCTTTGAACTTGGCCTTCAACCATGTCGCGCGAGCGAACAGGTACTCATGCTCAGTGCGCGAGAAGTCACGGAACTGCAAAAAATGCCTGATCGCCATGGGGCGTGATGCGCCGTGCGCGGCAAGGTTCGCGCTTGGCGGATAATCCGTAGTTAATCCAAAATTATAGCTGACGGCCGCAAGTCCGGAGCCATATTCCCAGTCTACGCACAGCATGGTTGACCCCATGGTTGACCCTATTGATCACGCGCATGGGCGCAGGCCCGGCGTTGGCGAAGCCGCCCCAGCCGGCGCGCGGCGCTGGCTGGTATTCAACGGCGACGCCGACGGCATTTGCGCTGCGCATCAGTTGCGCCTGGCCAGCAGCGCGCCGCACCATGTGCTCACCGGGGTGAAGCGCGACATCGGTTTGCTGGCGCGGGTGGCAGCGCGCAGCGGCGACCAGGTCGAGGTGGCCGACATTTCGCTCGACGCCAACCGTGCGGCCCTGGAACGGCTGCTGGCCGCAGGGGTGCGCGTGACCTGGTACGACCATCATTTTGCGGGTGCGATTCCGGCGTCGGCTGCGCTCAAGGCGCATATTGATACCGCCAGCGATACCTGTTCCAGCCTGATCGTCGACGCGCTTTTGGGCGGCAGGTTTCGCCTGTGGGCCGTGACCGCTGCGTTTGGCGACAACCTGCATGCGGTGGCCCGCAAGCTGGCCGAAAAGGCGGCCCTCGACGCCGCAGCGACGCAGGGCTTGCGCGAACTGGGTGAACTGATGAATTACAACGCCTACGGCGAAACCGTGCAGGACCTGCATGTGGCGCCCGCTGACCTTTTCGCGCGCATCGCCGCGTTCGATGACCCCTTGCGATTCGCGTCCACAGACGATTTCGTGCCGCGCCTGCGCGTCGGCATGGCCGCCGACCTGCTGCTTGCCCATGACATTGCGCCGCTTGTCGCGGAGCCCGCCGCAGCGGTGCTGGTGCTGCCGGCGCTGCCCTGGGCGCGACGCGTCAACGGCGTGTTGGCCAACGAACTGGCGCGAGCGCACCCCGAACGCGCCCATGCGATTCTGGTAAAGACCGCTCGCGGCTTTGTCGTCAGCGTCAGAGCGCCGCTTGCGCACCCGAGCGGTGCCGATACCCTGTGCCGCGGATTTGCCACCGGTGGCGGACGGGCACGGGCGGCCGGCATCAACGATTTGCCGCAGGCTGATCTGGAGCGCTTCTGCAGTGCATTCCGGGAACGCTTCTGCGAGCCGGCGAAAAACTGAGAGTTTGCCGAAATTAACTGTTATTGGGTGCAAGTTGACTGAACTTGAGGCAAAATGCCGGCGTTGATCGCTGCGCGTTCCTCCTGTTCGTTAGGCCCAATGCCCAACCCCGTCTTGAAAACTGTGCCCGACCCAGCACCTGAAGCGCGCAATGCACTGTCGCGCATTTCGAGCTGGTTCAAGCATCGGGTCGCCAACGGGCCAGTCGAGGGCGTCGCCGGCGGCGTGGTGCGCGCATGGTGTCGAGAGCTCGAAGCCTGCGCACGCGAGCAGGGCGGGCCGGTGGCGTCGCGCAGTCGGGCCCTGGCGCTGATCGACCTGTACGAGGCGATGAACGAGGCCACCCGGCTTGAGGCTTTGCGCGCCTTCTCCACCAGCCTGAAGCCCGATGCTGCAGCGGTGGCACAAACATTTGGCGCCTACAGCGAGGCTCTCGGCAGCCCGGCCGAGTGGCGTGCCGAAAGCGACTTGCGCGGTGCTCTTGCGTCGCCGCGCGCGCGGGTGATCCGCCAGTTTGGTGCAGCTGAAAAGGGTGTGCGCTTCTTAGTCGACCTGCGGGTTGATGTGCTGGCGCGACTGCGCGAGGCGCCCGAACTGCAGGCGCTCGAGGCGGAACTGGCCGAACAACTTGCCACCTGGTTCGACGTCGGTTTCCTGGAGCT
>JAYVWK010000127.1:0-4286 GCA_043786185.1 Burkholderiales bacterium | reverse complement strand
CTGACGCCGGCCAAGCGCATCCGCAACGCCCTCATGAAGGATCTCGGCCTGCCGGACGAGATCATGCAATTCGTCAACTATCCGACGCGTTTCGACTCGCGCGAGACCGAACGCGCGCTCAAGGGCACCGGTATCGCCTGCCCGAACCTGGAGACCTATGCCTGGGTATTGTGGGATTACTGGGAACGCCATCTGGACCCGGATCTGATGATCGACCGCTCGCTCAAGGGCAAGGTCAAGGGCCGGGTGGTGATGATCACCGGGGGCTCGTCGGGCATCGGCCTGGCGGCGGCCAAGAAGATCATCGAAGCCGGCGCCACGGTCATCATCATCGCGCGCGACCCGGAAAAGCTGGCCGCGGCACAAGTGGAAATCGGCGCATGCGCGAAAAACGGCGGCAAGGTCTTCACCTATGCTGCCGACGTTGGCGATGAAGCCGCCTGCGCCGAATTCGCCGCCACCGTGAACGAAAAACACGGCGGGGTCGATATCCTGATCAACAACGCCGGCCGCTCGATTCGCCGCGCGATCGAGAATTCGTCGGACCGTTTTCATGATTTCGAGCGCACCATGCATGTCAACTATTTCGGTGCGCTGCGGGTCACCCTGGCCTTCCTGCCGGGCATGACGAAAAAGCGCAAGGGACAGGTGATCAACATCTCGTCGATCGGCGTTCTGACCAACGCGCCGCGCTTCTCGGCCTACGTCGCCTCCAAGGCCGCGCTCGATGCCTTCACCCGCTGTGCCGCCTCGGAATACGCCGATACCGGCGTCAAATTCACCACCATCAACATGCCGCTGGTCAATACGCCGATGATCGCACCGACCAAGATCTACAACAATGTGCCCACGCTCACGCCCGAACAGGCCGCCGACATGATCGTCGAGGCGGTAGTCTATGAACCGGTGCGCATCGCCACTCGCATGGGCATTTTCGGCGAGGTGTTGCATGCGCTGATGCCGCGCATCGCACAGATCGTGATGAATACCTCGTTCCGCATGTTTGGCGACTCCGCCGCCGCCAAGAGCCGCGACCCGGCGGCCAAGGCGCCGGAACCAACCGCAGACCAGGTGGCGTTCCAGCAACTCTTGAAGGGCATTCATTTCTGATGATTCTCGAGCTCGCAGACATCCGCATCCCGCCTGGCAAGGGAGCCCTGTTCGACGCCGCAATCATTCGCGGCGTTGAAACCGTGATTTCCAAGGCATGCGGCTTGTCCCGGCTACAAGGTCAACCGCGGCATTGAGAGCCCGGAACGCTACATCCTCATGATCTTCTGGGACACGGTGGAAAACCACACGGTGGATTTCCGCGGCTCGCCGGCATTCCAAGATTGGCGCGCCATCGTCGGGCCGTACTTCGCCAGCCCGCCGGTGGTCGAGCACTTCTCGCTTTTGGCCAAGTCGGCCTGAAGTCCGGATGCGCTAAAATCATTCTGCAGATTCAGGAGAGTGTGTGGGCGCCCAGGCAGGCGCACCGCACCGCCGAAGGCGCAAACTCCCATACACGCTCAGGCCCAGCATACTGAACCCTGCGATTGCCGACTGGAGAGCGGTGCCGCGTGTGGTTGACGCCAAGCATCCACCGAAGGAGCAAGAAGCCGGAGTGATCCCGGTTTTGAATCTCTCAGGTATCAAGGACAGCGGGAGCGGCGCGAGAAGGCCTGCGCGCTTTTTTCCGTTTTGCCAGGCGCCTTCTCGTTCCTTGTTCGCAACGCGTATGGGAGCCTGATCATGAAAGTCATAGTCCTGGGCGCGGGGGTCACCGGTGTGGCCGCCGCCTGGTATCTCAACAAATCCGGCCATGAGGTCACAGTCCTGGAGCGCCAGGGCGCGGCCGGCATGGAGACTTCGTTCGCCAATGGTGGCCAGATTTCGGTCTCGCACGCCGAGCCCTGGGCCAATCCGCATGCACCGGCGAAAATCCTGCGTTGGCTCACGCGCGAGGATGCGCCACTGCTGTTCAGGCTGCGCGCCGACTGGCAGCAGTGGTTGTGGGGCTTGTCCTTCCTGCGCGAATGCACACCGGCGCGCACCCGCCACAACATTCGCCAACTGGTCAACCTGGGGCTTTACAGCCGCGCCGCGCTGCGGGAACTGCGCCTCGATACCGCGATCGAATACGACCAGCTCACGCGCGGCATACTGCACTTCTACACCAGCACCAGCGAGTTCGACAACGCCCAGGAACCGGCACGCCTGATGCGCGAATTCGGCTGCGAACTGGAAATGAAAAGCGCGGCCCAATGCGTGGCAATCGAACCCGCTCTGGCAGCGGCCGCGCATTTGATCGCCGGCGGCAGCCTGACGCCGAGCGACGAATCGGGTGACGCGCACAAGTTCACGCAGAACCTTGGCCGATTGACCCAGGCGCGCGGTACCCGCTTTGAGTATGGTTGCTCGATAGAGGCTCTCGAATCGGTTGCTGGGCGGGTAACCGGGGTACGTGTGGCACAGGCGGGGGCGCCGCGCAGGTTTGCCGCAGACGCCTACGTCCTGTGTCTGGGCGCCTACAGCCCGCGCCTCGTACGCCCGCTCGGCATCGACCTGCGAATCTATCCCGCCAAGGGCTATTCGGTGACCCTGCCGGTCGCAGACCCCGCACGCACCCCTTCAGTTTCGCTGACCGATGACCAGCACAAGCTGGTGTTTTCACGCCTGGGCGATCGCCTGCGCGTCGCCGGGACGGCCGAATTGAACGGCTACAGCACCGACTTGAACCCGGTGCGCTGCGCGGCGATTCTAAAGCGGGCCGAACAACTGTTTCCGGGCGCTGGCGATGCTTCCAGAGCGCAGTTCTGGACCGGCCTGCGGCCGGCGACCCCTTCCAACGTGCCCTACATCGGAACCAGCAAGTTGGCAAACCTGTACCTGAACACCGGTCACGGTACGTTGGGTTGGACCCATGCCTGCGGTTCGGGTCAGGCCATTGCCGATATTGTCAGCGGCCGCATCCCGGAGGTGGATTTCGCATTCTGCGGACCGAAGCAGAAGCGCGCTGCGGGGCTTTCGGGGCAAGTCGCCGTCGCACGCTGAATGCAGCGGCCCGCGGGGCGGTTCAGGGCACGTCGCCGGCGATCTCCGCGATCACCTGCGCCGCCACCGAAGCTGACATCGGCAGACTGATGTGGCCCAGCCCATACAGGGCGATGTTGCGCGCCCCTTCCAACCGGGCCGAGAGTTGTGGTGCCACGATGTTGTCGTCATGCGAATAAAACGAAACCACCCTGCACGACCAGCGCGCTGCCTCGAATTGCGCCAGCCCTGCCAGCCAGGCGCTGCCACAACGCATCTGGCGGCCGTTTTCCCCCAGCGCAGTATTCGCAAGCACGGTGCCGGCATGCGGCGTACCGAGGGTGATCAGACGCGTGACGCGGGCCGCCCCGTATTTGCGAAAGTAGGCGCGCGCCGCCAGGCCGCCCATGCTGTGGCACACCAGTACCACCGCTTGCCCGCCCGCGGCCGCCTGAATGGCAGCCAGACGCGCCTCGATGCGCGCGGCATAGGTATCAATGTCCGCATACACCGGTTCGAGGTTGATCGTATGGACGGCATGGCCGGCGTCTTTAATTGCGCGCCACAGGATGAACATGGCACCGGCGTTGTTTACATAGCCATGGATCAACAGCACCGGCGGCAGGCCGGCGCGGCTCGCGGCGACGTCGCGCCGCATCAACCAGCGCTCGAAAGGCATGAAAACCAAAATGATCATGCAGGCAGACACAATCTCGCGCAACCACAACAGGGCCATGGCGCCGAGCGCAAGACCGGTGTCAGCAGGCCGCGGCGAGGCGTTTGCGGCAGCGATGAGAAAACTGACCACAATAACCAGTGCGATCAGCGCCAGAACCGGCGCCACGCCGGCGAAGGTAGCCGTCACCAGAACGATCAAAAGAAGCCAGCGCGAGAGCATTTTCTCAAGTTTAGGCCATCCCGGGCGGATGTTACCGATTCGTCGCGCCACAGCGCAATCGACGCTATCATTCCTCCCCAAGCCTCGTCATGCTTAAAAACCCGAGTCGTCTTGCCATTTCCCTTTGCCTGCTAGCCGCGTTCTGCGCTCTGGCTGGCTGTGCGTCTTATGGCGGTTCGTCCTTGCAGGCGGGCGCATCAGGGCAGGCTGAAACCCGCGCCTTGATGGGCGAGCCGGCGGCCGTTCATCCGGCGCCATCCGGTGCCGCCTACGCGGAATCCTGGGAATATCCTCGCGGCCCACTAGGCCGCCACACCTTCATGGCGCGCTTCGACCGCACAGGCAAACTTG
Organism: Burkholderiales bacterium; assembly: GCA_043786185.1. Taxonomy (GTDB): domain Bacteria; phylum Pseudomonadota; class Gammaproteobacteria; order Burkholderiales; family JAEUOS01; genus JAEUOS01. Next base: position 22 of record JAYVWK010000127.1, on the reverse strand, counting down.
TGTCGATCGACCAGGTCCTGAC
>JAYVWK010000126.1:0-5503 GCA_043786185.1 Burkholderiales bacterium | reverse complement strand
TTCCTGGTGTGCGGCCATGCGCCGCATGAAATCATTGTTGATGCCGCGCGCCATGCGCCCGGAAAACGCCAGCGTGAGCTGGGTGGCGGTGTCGTCGGCGCCGCGCAGCGCTTCTTTCCAGGCCGGGTGAACGCCGGATTCGGCGCAATTCAGAAAGGCCGTGCCCATTTGCGCGGCTGCTGCACCCAACATCAGCGCCGCGGCGATGCCGCGCCCGTCCATGATGCCGCCGGCGGCGATCACCGGTACGCGCACCGCGTCGACGACCTGCGGCACCAGCGCCATGCCGCCGATCAGCGAATCCTGGTAGGCGCCGATGAAGGTGCCGCGATGGCCGCCGGCCTCCATGCCCTGGGCGCAGATGAAATCGGCGCCGGCCGCCTCCCACGCGCGCGCCTCGGCCAGGTTGGTGGCCGAGCCCGCCACCAGGCAGCCGGCCGCGTGCAGGCGCTCGACCTGTGCAGCGCTGTGCACATCGAAGGCAAAGCTTGCCAGGGCCGGGCGCGCTTCAAGCAGCGCCTCGAACTGCGCCTGCGGATCCTCGCAATAGCGCGCCAGCGGCGGCGCGGCCTCCGGCAGCCCCAGTTCGGCGCGAAACGGCGCCAGCAGAAGATTGGCGCGCGCGATCGCCGCCGCGTCCGGCTGCGGTGATTCCAGCACGAACAGGTTGACACCGAAGGGCCGATCGGTGAGCTCGCGAATACGCGCAACGCCGGCGCGCATCGCCTGCGGCGCCAGCGTGGCCGCCGCGAACGAGCCCAAAGCGCCGGCGTTGCAGACCGCGGCCACCAGTTCCGGCGTGGTGGCGCCGCCGGCCATCGGCGCCTGGATCACCGGCAGGCCAAGCCCGAAGGCGCGAGTGATCGAAGTGCTTGGCAATGGCATGACGCAGTCCTCGTGCCGTAACGGCGTGTGCTGGGAAGGCATCATTATGCGCCATGCATTGATTCACTAAAAACGATTTACATCTCTTATTTACATCGTTTTTAGTGATACATTTATCAGATGAACCTGGCGGATCTGCGCATCTTCAAGGCAGTGGTCGACGCAGGCGGCGTGACGCGCGCGGCTGCCAAGGTCAACCGCGTGCAATCAAACCTGTCGGCGCGCATCCGCAATCTTGAACAGGACCTCGGGCGCCAGTTGTTCGAGCGCAGCGGGCGCCGCATGCTGCTCACCCCCGAAGGTCGGCGACTGTATGACTCTGCGACCAAGCTGCTGCTGCTGGCCGAGGAGGTGCGCGCCGGACTCGCAGATGCACCGGCCGCCGGGCTGCTGCGCATCGGCGCGATGGAAAGCACGGCAGCCACCCGCTTGCCGGACATTCTGGCGCGCTTTCACAAGCAATACCCGGACACGCAGATCGAACTGTCGACCGGCACCGCACGCGCCCTGCAGGACCGCCTCCTGGCCGGCGAGATCGATCTCGCACTGACCGCGGGCAATTGCGGCAACGATGCCTTGTCGGCAACGGCTGCGTTTCGCGAGACTCTTCTGCTGGTGCTGCCGCCCGAATCGGATGCGCGCTTCGATCTGGCACAGTCGTGCATGATCGCCTTTCCGACCGGCTGCGCCTACCGCGGCATCGTCGGTGCATGGCTGCACTCGCGCAGAATCGCACCGCGTCAGGTGATCGAGCTTGCCTCCTACCATGCGATGCTGGCCTGTGTGGCCGGCGGCATGGGCTGGGCGGTGGTGCCGCAATCCCTGCTCGGCATCTATCCGCAAAAACATCTGTTCGCCACCCGCGCGCTGCCGCAACGCGTTGCGCGGCAGACCACCTGGCTTTTGAGTCGCCGTCATTCGGCATCACCCAGCGCCAGCGCGTTCCGCGCCGCATTGGGCTGAACGCGAGGCCGGCCATGCACTTTCCGCTGGTGGCTCTTGGTGGCGCCGCCGCCATGGCCGCGGTGATGGGCGTGGGCCGCTTCGCCTACACGCCGATTCTGCCGGCGATGCACGCAGAAGCTTCGCTGTCGGCAGCCAACGCAGGCTTCCTGGCAACGCTCAACTTCGCCGGCTACCTGCTGGCCACCCTGTGGCCGCTCCTGGCGCGCAGGCTTGGCGCCGTGCCGGGCCCGAAAACCACGCTGCGTTTCGGGCTTGCGACCTGTTTCGCCGCCACTCTTGCGATGGGATTGACCGATACGCTGGCGCTATGGGGCATGCTGCGTTTCGTCTCCGGCTTCGCCAGCGCGCTCAGCATGATCTACGCCACCACCATGGTGTTGGACGCACTGGCGCGCAGCAATCGCTCGGGCGCCGCGGCCATCCATTTCAGTGGTGTCGGTTTCGGCATCACCGTGTCCGGATTGATGGTGCTGCTGTTCGAGCAATTGCAGGTCGGCTGGCGCGGCATGTGGTTCGGTGCCGCCGCCGTCATCGCGCTCCTGGTACCGCTGGCGCTTATGACCGTCGCGCGCCGCACGCCGCGCGCCGCCGCGACGGCTGCGCCTGCGTCCGTGCCGACGCCCGTGTCGGCGCCCGTGTCGACGCCCGTGCCGACGCCCGTGTCGGCGCCCGTGTCGGCGCCCGTGTCGACGCCCGTGTCGACGCCCGTGTCGACGCTGCGCCAGGCCGTTGTGGCGCGCGGCCGCAATCCGTGGTGGCTGGTGGCCGCCTATGCGTGCGCCGGCTTGGGCTTTATCGTCAGCGGCACCTTCCTGCCGCTGATCGCCAAAGAAACCCCGGCGACCGCACCCTATGCCGCCTTCTGCTGGGTGATCGTAGGCATGGCGGCGATTCCATCAAATGTGCTGTGGGCCTGGGTCGCCCGGCGTGCCGGCGCCACCGCATCGCTTGTGGTGCAGTACGCGCTGCAGGCGGTGGCCGTGGTGCTGCCGATCTTCTGGCAGACCCCACTCGCATTGTTGGTGGGCGGCTTGTTGCTGGGCGGCACCTTCATGGGCATCGTGACGGTGGCCAGCGCACGGGCGCGCGACATCGCACCACAGCGCACCGCCGAGATGCTGGCCTTGATGACCGCCTGCTACAGCGTCGGCCAGATCATCGGCCCGCCGATGGCCGGCTTGATCGCCACCCGCACCGGCAGTTTCGATGGCGGCCTGGCGATCGCGGCGGGGACGATGGTGTTGGGGATATTCCTGCTGTTGATGGACCGCGCCAGCGCGGTCAATAACCCATAGCAGCTTGCGAGAAATTTTCTGGCACGGTGCTCATCACCACGACGTGATCGAGCGTGAAGGCCATCATTGCCGGCATGGCAAGCCGGCGTTTTTGGGGTCCTGTTGCGCTATGTGAGAAAACAAGTGAGCGCCACCTTGGGCAGCACTGAGGATCGCTTTAATTACCATGGTAATATAAATCTATGGCGCTCGCTCGATCCAGGCTCACCGCTCAAGGTCAAATCTCCGTCCCGGCTGATATTCGCAGGAAGCTCGGTGTGGGGCCGGGCTCTGTTCTCGAATGGGACGAGAGCGATGAAGTAGTTGTCGTGCGCCGGGCAGGTCGGCACACTTCCGAGGAAGTGCATGTGGCCTTGTTTCCCGATGGCGTACCCCCGGAGGCGTCGGTAATCAGTCCGCAAGAGGGTATCCGCGCTTTCATCCGGCGCAAGCATGCGCGCCATTGACACCAACGTGTTGGTGCGCCTCCTGGTGCGCGACGACCTAAAGCAGGTGAGATTGGCCGAGGAGTTTGTGTCCAAAGGGGCGTGGGTCTCCCATCTCGTACTGGTCGAGACGCTCTGGGTTCTCGATGCCGTCTACAGCCGTTCGGCCGAACAGCTGGGCCACGCGGTCGAGATGATGCTCAATCATGCGAACCTGACAGTGCAGGACGCCGATATCGCCGCGTCGGCGTTGGCTATATTTCGGTCGCGTCCGTCGCTCGGATTTTCGGACTGCATGGTGCTGGAAATCGCGCGCAAGAGTGGTCACCTGCCGCTTGGCACCTTCGATCGCGATCTGGGAAAACTGGACGGCACTCACCGCCTTTGACGGTTCAAGCAGGCCCAGGGCCCCTGCGTGGCCACCTCGGAATAGCCGTTCCAGTGGAACTCCTGCCCCTCGCCTGCTCCCGCGGCGTCCTTCACATCGGCGAACTGCCGAAACTCCACCAACGGCTGGACCACCACGCTTGAGCACAGATCTTGCACCTTAACCCCTTTCCCCGATCGGATGCGGTTGCAGTAGCACACACACCATTGGAGAATTTCCATGCAACCCGTCAACCAACATCCGGGCACCCCCGCCGCATCGATAGTAGCGCGCCAGATAATGTCGTTGGCCGCAGCGCTGCTGCTTGGCATGGCCGCATCCACAGCCCAGGCTCCGTCGCCTATGCCTCGCTCGCTGCGTCCTCGAGCGGCTTGGGACCCAGCGATACGAGGCGCTCAGGATGCGCGGCCTGCCGTCTGCGCAGATCGGCGCAAATTGCGGCCAGGTCATGATGAAGCTCGGCGGAGTAGGCCTCGCGCGCAGCACGGACTTCATCGACAATCGGATCGTTCCAGGTTTCCATGGGTCAAATCTCCATCAATTCCTCGGGCGTACACAACTGCGGCGCCTTGATTCCACGCTGACGGCACACGGCCTCCACGCGGGGACGCACATGCGCGCTGGCGATATGACGGCAATTCCAAGTCAGCAAGTAGTCCACGCCGTGCCATGCCGCGACCGCGACATGCAATGCCTCCAGGGCCGCCTGTGGCGGCATCGCTCCACGGCGTAAAATTTCGCCAGCCAGTTCCTCGACGCGCATGTCGATGTCGAGCATCGAAAACGGCGCGACAAGGTCCATGCGCTGCGCCGCCGCAAGCGCATCTCCCGCCGCAGCCTCGCGGATCACGGCCTCCGACGTGTAGATGCTGTACTTGACGCGTTCGGATTCCCACCATTGGCGCGTGATCTCCTGGTGGGCGGCAACGATCAAGTCGCGGCTCGGTCGCGCGGTCAGGTAACTGATGACCGAAGTCTCGATATAGACACCCTGCATCATCTGTCCATGTTAGCCGAGTTTTCTTCCGACCGAAACGCATGGCCTACTCCGCTTCGCTTGAGGTATGGAGGGGTTCGCATTCATCGCCGAAGGCCTGGTGCGACGTGATCAGGACGCGTCGCTGGAGCTTCGCCATTGCCGGTCGGCGAACTGATGAAGCCATTCCAGCGGGCGCGCCAACACTCTTCGGCACGTTGGCGAGCGCAGGGTTACGCCTGGCAGCGCCGATGGTGCCCCGGCGCACGTCCTTGACGCACAACAGCAGCATGTCGATCAGGTAACGGCCGCCACCGAATCGATTGTTGCCTGCAGGTTAACCCTTTTCTCCCCTCGGATGCGTTTGCAGTAGCAGACCCATCATCGGACAACTCTCGTGCAACCTATCAGCAAACATCCGGGTGCCCGTTTCGCACCCTACGCAACACGGCAACTCGTGCCGCTGGCCGTAGCGCTGCTGTTTGGCATGGCCGCATCCGCCACCCACGCCTTTTGCGGATTTTTCGCCGGCAAGGCTGACGCCTCGCTATTCAACGAAGCCAGCCAG
>JAYVWK010000125.1:0-2546 GCA_043786185.1 Burkholderiales bacterium | reverse complement strand
GCGACCCTCGATGGCGCGTTCAACCAGTTGCAGACCTACAAGCTACAGGTTCCGGCGCTGTTCCGCTGTAATGCGCTGCTGGTGACGTCGGACGGGCTGACGGCGCGGGTCGGTTCACTGTCGGCCGACCAGGAGCGCTTCATGCCCTGGCGCACGACCGATGGCCGCGCGATTTCGCCCAAGGGCACGCCGGAGTTGGCGACGCTGGTCGAAGGCGTGTTCGAGAAAGGCCGTCTGCTCGATCTGCTGCGCCACTTCACAGTGTTTGGCGAGCGCGACGACGGCCTGATCAAGATCGTCGCCGGGTATCACCAGTTCCACGCGGTAAAAAAAGCCGTGGCGTCCACGCTGCGCGCGACCCGCCTGGCGGTGGCCGAACATCCCGCCGACTATGGCCTGCCGAGTGTCGACAACCAGCCACCGGGCGACCACAAGGCCGGGGTGATCTGGCATACGCAGGGGTCGGGCAAGAGCCTGCTGATGGCGTTTTATGCGGGACTGCTGGTGTTCGATCCGCGCATGGCGAACCCGACCCTGGTGGTGCTGACCGACCGTAATGATCTGGACGATCAGCTCTTCGGCACGTTTGCGATGTGCCGTGATTTGATCCGCCAGACGCCGGTGCAGGCGCAGAATCGCGGAGACCTGCGCACGCTGCTGAACCGGGCTTCGGGCGGGGTGATTTTCACCACCTTGCAGAAGTTTTCTCTGGCGGTCGATGAGGCCGACTTTCCTACGCTGACATCGCGCTCGAATGTGGTGGTGATCGCCGACGAAGCCCACCGCAGCCAATACGGCTTCAAGGCCAAGGTCGAAGCCAAGACCGGCGAAATCGCCTATGGCTTTGCCAAGTATTTGCGCGATGCGCTGCCCAATGCGTCGTTCATCGGCTTTACCGGCACGCCGATCGAGGCCAGCGATGTGAATACGCCTGCGGTGTTCGGGCATTACATCGACATCTACGACATCAGCCGCGCGGTTGAAGACGGCGCGACGGTGCCGATCTATTACGAGTCGCGGCTCGCGCGCATTGAGCTCGACGCAGACGAAAGGCCGCTGATCGACGCCGAGATCGAGGCGCTGCTGGAGGACGAGAGCGAACCGAACGCCGAGCGCACGCGGCAGAAGTGGTCAACGGTCGAAGCGCTGGTCGGCAGCGACAAGCGTGTGGCGCTGATCGCCAAGGATTTGGTGCAGCATTTTGAAGACCGCGTGGCCGCGCTCTCGGGCAAGGCGATGGTGGTATGCATGAGTCGGCGCATTTGCGTGGCGCTGTATGACGCGATTATCCAGCTGCGCCCGGACTGGCACAGCGACGACGACACCACGGGCAGCCTCAAGATCGTGATGACCGGCGCGGCGTCTGACCCGCCGGCATGGCAGCAGCACATCGGCAACAAAAAGCGGCGCGAGCTACTCGCCAAACGCGCATGCAAACCGAAGGATGAGCTGCGCCTGGTGATAGTGCGCGACATGTGGCTGACCGGCTTTGACGCGCCCAGCATGCACACGATGTACATCGATAAGCCGATGCGCGGCCACGGGCTGATGCAGGCGATTGCGCGGGTCAACCGCGTGTTTCGCGATAAGCCCGCCGGGCTGATCGTCGACTACATTGGCATCGCGCAGAACCTGAAATCCGCACTGGCGCAATACTCAAAACCCGACCAGGACAAGACCGGTATCGACGAAGCGGAAGCCGTGGCGCTACTGCTGGAAAAACACGAAATCGTGCGCGACATCTTCCACGGTTTTGATTACCACACGGGGCTGATTGGCACGCCGACCGAGCGGCTGGCGATGATGGCCGGGGCGATCGAATGGGTGTTGGACAAGCATCAGCAATGGGCAGCGGTGGAGACGACGCCGGACGCAAAGAAGCAGGCGCACCGCCGCTTTGCCGACGCGGTACTGGCGTTGTCCAAGGCCTTTGCGCTAGCGTCCTCCAGCGACGAGGCGCGCGGCATCCGCGAGGAAGTTGGGTTCTTCCAGGCGATTCGTGCGGCACTGGTCAAATCGTCGGCGCCTAGTAGCGGCACGCGGCAGGACCGCGAATTGGCGATTCAGCAGATCGTCAGCCGCGCGGTGGTGTCGACCGAGATCGTCGATATCCTGCAAGCCGCCGGCATCACGAGCCCGGATATTTCCATCCTGTCCGACGAGTTTCTGGCCGAAGTGCAACAACTGGAAAAGAAGAATCTGGCGCTGGAAGCTTTGCGCAAATTGTTGAACGACAGCATTCGCTCGCGCAGTCACAGCAACGTCGTGGAGAGCCGCGCCTTTACCGAACGCCTCGAAGACGCCATCGCGCGCTATCACGCCAACGCCATCACCACCGCCGAAGTCCTGCAGGAGCTGATCCGGATCGCGCAGGACATCCGCGCCGCGCGCAGCCGGGGCGAGGAACAGGGGCTGTCGGACGATGAGATTGCGTTCTACGACGCGCTGGCCGAAAACCAGTCCGCGCTGGAGGTGATGGGCGACGCGCATCTACGCGTGATTGCGCACGAATTGCTGATGAACGTGCGCGAGAACGTCACAGTGGA
>JAYVWK010000124.1:0-2949 GCA_043786185.1 Burkholderiales bacterium | reverse complement strand
GTCGCGACATAAATGAAGAACGCGCCGAACTGCGGCAGCCAGTATTTGCAAGCCGTATCGGTAATGCCGATCAACAAGGCCGCAACAAACGGCCCGCGCAAACTTCCCAGGCCACCAACCGATACCACGATCAGAAAGTAGACCAGTTGCTCGAACGGGTAAGTCGGCTGGATCGTAACGATATCGGCCCCCAGAGCCCCCCCCAGGCCGGCGAGACCGCTGCCGATGGCAAAGGTGATCGTGAAGAGGCGCTTGGTATTGATGCCGATCGATTGCGCCATTGCGCGGTTGTCCACCGCCGCGCGCACCATCGCGCCCCAGATGGTGCGCTCGATGCCGAACCACAGCGCGCCGATCATCGCCGCGCTGAACACGATCAAGAACACGCGGTAGGCCGGGAAGTCGCGCCCCAGCAGGGAAAACTGCCCCTTCAGGTAAGCAGGCAGCAATACCGGCTGCTGCAACGTGCCGTAGATCAGGCGCGCCACCGCCACCGACATGAAAATCAGGCCAATGGTGAACAAGACCTGCTCTAGTTCGGACGCTCCGTACAGGCGCGAATAAAGGAATCTTTCCAGCACCACGCTCACCGCCGCGACCAGCACGAACGAGAGCAGCAGCGCCAGCGGAAACGGAATCTGGAAGCGCGCCAATGCCGAGACCAGCACATAGCCACCCGCCATGGCGAACACGCCGTGCGCCAGGTTGGTGAAGCCCATCAAACCCATCGTCACCGACAGGCCGACCGAGATCACATACAAAATCATCCCGAAGGCGACGCCGTGAAAGGCGACGCTGACCAAAGATGAGAGAAAGGCTTCCATGACAAAAAAATCCCCCGAGCCCGATCAACGGTGCCCGGGGGCTTTTAGTCAAATCATTTCTTGTCGGTCTTGTCCCACTCCTTGAGCGGGTCCTTGATCGCCGTGGTGATGGTTTCGATTTCCACGTTGGCGAGCTTGCCACCCACCTTGCGCACTTCGCGCAGGTATTCGGGGTTGATGATGTCGCGCGTGTCGGGGTCGATCGAGAAGGAGCCGCGCGGACTGGTGGTGCTCTTGTAGGTCTTCCAGAAATCCACCGTTTTCTGCGCATCGATCGTGCCCTTCTGGGCACGAATCGCAGCGTAGATCGCGTCCATCGCATCCCAGGCACCCACCACCATGAAGCCGGGATTGAGGTTTTCGCCGTATTCTTTCTTGTAAGCGGCCACGAATGCCTTGTTAGCCGGGCGCTCGGCGGCAGCCGAATAGTGATGCACGGTGGTCACACCCAGCGCGATGTCACCCATGCCGGCCAGTTCCTCATCGGTGACGATGTCGCCGGTGCCCAGGTATTTGATGCCGGCCTTGTCCATGCTGAGGTCACCATACGCCTTCATCATGCCTGCCGCCTGCTTGCCAGCCGGGTTGAAGGCGAAGATGACATCGGGCTTGGCATCCTTGATGCGCTGCATGAAGGGCACGAAATCGGGGTTGGCGAACGGGATACGTACCGCACCGATGATCTCGCCACCGCCCTCCTTGAAGCCACGCGTGAAGCAGCCTTCAGCCTCATGACCCGGCGCGAAATCGCTGACGGCGGTGTAGGCCTTCTTGTATTTTTTGGCAGCCCACTGTCCGGCCGGATAGGACGACTGGCACAGCGTAAACGACATGCGTGCCATGTACGGTGCGGCGTTCATCACCCTGGCACCGGCGGCATTCATGCTCATCACCGGCACACGGGCCTCGGTAGACAGCGGTGCGATGGCAGCCAGGTTCGGCGTCCAGACGATGCCGGTGATCAACTGCACACGGTCGCGCACGATCAGTTCCTGCGCGATGCGCTTGGCCACGTCCGGGTTGGCGCCGGTATCGTCGCGCTGCACCAACTCGATCTTGACGCCGGGCGGCAGCTTGTCGGCATTCAGTTTCATGTAGAGCTTGACGCCCTTGTCGATCTGGTCGCCCTGCGCGGCGCCGGGACCGCTGTAAGTGCTGATCAGGCCGATCTTGATGGTTTGCGCGGCAAGCGGGGGCGCCGCAAGCAGCGCGACGGCTGCCAGGGTGACGCGAAGCGCGGCGCAATGAATGGCGGTGTTCATGGTGTCTCCTTTGTCTGGTAAACAAATGCGGGATCAAGTATAGCGGCTGGCCCCTGCACCGCACGGTCAATTTGCGTACAACAGGTATGCCGGGCGGTTATATCATGCACCTTGCTTTGGCGTTTTCGGCACTGCGCCGCCGGCTATCGGCGCCCAGCGATCATGACTGATCCTCGTGCGCTAAAGCATGGCTGTAAGCGCGGCATTTTCGCGCTTACAGCCATACCAACCAGCTTTTCTTCGTCGCCAACTTTTGTCAGTTTCGCGCCGCCGGTAACACTGATCGACTTCGGCCAGCAGCGCCACGTCGGCGGCGACACAGCGTCGCGCAAACGCAGGCTCGGGCGCGCGGTATTGCTTGACCAGTGGCTTGCCGGCGACCCGCAACAGGTGCGCGAAGTGTTGGCCGCCGCGCGCGTCTCCCCGCTCAGGCAGATGCCGGGCGCACGACGCAGCGAAAGCCGAGATGACCGGTCGTGGTGTCGATCGGCTGGGCCAGCCTTGCTGCCGGGCGATATCGCTCGCAATAATTCGCGCAACACAAGTACGAACCACCCTTTAGCACCTTGCGCGGCACCAGCGGCACCAGCGGCTCCGAGCCGCACGCGTCGCCGCTGTCGGCTGCGCTGCCACCGCGCGGATTGCGCGGTACACAACACGGCGACTTGGCCACTGGTCGCCCGCGAGTCGTCCACCAGTCGTTCGTCCACTCCCAGACGTTGCCGATCAGGTCGTGTACTCCATAGCCGTTGGCCGAGAACGCGTCCACCGGTGAAGTGCCGGTATCGCGGTGGGGACCCAGATTGCGCCACGGAAATTCGCCCTGCCAATAGTTCGCCAGGAGTCGTCCTCGCGGCGCAAGC
>JAYVWK010000123.1:0-4720 GCA_043786185.1 Burkholderiales bacterium | reverse complement strand
CCCTCGTTGACCGACTCCGCGGTCGGCGCCGCATTCGGATTCTTCTCCAGGGTCAGGCGTACACCCTCGACCATCAGGGCCGCCATCGCCACACCCATGTTGTAGTAGGTGGTACCGACGATTTCGGTCTTGCCGGCGCCCTTGCCGCGGCCCACCACCTCTTTCATGATGTCGGCGATGACCTTCGGCTCGCGCCCGCCCGCCACCACCTCGATCTTGAGAATGCCCTTGGCCGTATCGGGGCCAACCACATTCATCTCGGACTCGGACAACCAGGCCACCGAAGCAATGCGGTCAGCCGGTATGCCGTTGCGCACGGCCTCCTTGATCGACACCACCTGCCACGCGCCGGCACCCCAGATGATGGCCCAGTCGGGCTTGAAGCGCCGTACGTTGGTCCACGCCGCCGACTGATCGTTGCCGGGCGAAGTATAAGGAAAGCCCTGCAGTTCAAAACCCTTGCGCTTGGCCAGTTCCTGCAGCACCGGTAGCGGTTCGCGACCATAACCGGAATCGATGTAGGTGAAGGCGATGCGCTTGCCCTTGAGGTCATTTTTCTCCTGGCGCGAAATGTATTCAATCAGGGAGGCGGCCTGCGACCAGTAGTTGGTCGATAGCGGCATCACGTACGGGAAGGCGGACCCGTCGGCCGCATCACTGCGGCCCGAATACGCCATGATCAGGTTCATCTTGTCGGTCATGGCGCGCGGCACCAGCGCACGTGCCACCGGGGTGGACAACGGATCGATCAGCACCACACCTTCGCGCTTGAAGCGCTCATAGGCCTCGATGCCGCGCGGCACCGAGCTGCCGTGATCGACGACTTCGCCGGAAAACTTGTAACCCCGGATGCCGCCGCGTTCGTTGATGAGCGACAGGTAATCACGCTGGCCCTGGCTGTATTCCGCGGTCACGAAGGTATAGACGACGGTGAAGTCCTGCGGAAAACCGAACTTGACCACTTTTTCCTGCGCCGTGCCGACTGAGGAAATCGATGCCAATGCAGCCATCAGGCCGGCTGCCACGCATTGCTTGAGATTGAATTTCATGCTGTCTCCTGGGTTGGTGAATTGTTGCTTGATTGATTGACCGTCGTTGCTGAACTTCAGATGCCCCTGACTACTTGCGTGCATGGCGAAATGGCCAGACCACGAAGTAGTTACGGATGTTGTTGTAGATCTTCGCCAAACCGAGCGGCTCGAATAATAGGAAGCCGACGATCAGTGCGCCATACAGCATCAGAGGTGCATGGGCCGCAATGTCGGCGCTGACATTGAGCGAAAAAGCGCGCGAGGCCTCGCCAATCACATTGTTGAGCACAACCGGCGCCAGCAGGATCAGCGCGGCGCCAAAAAAACTGCCAAGCACGCTGCCCAGGCCGCCGACAATCACCGCCGCCAGCAGCTGGATCGACAATTCCAGGTGAAACTGCTCCGGCGTCACCGCTTTGTAATAGCAAAAAGCGAACAGGCAGCCCACCACACCACCGATGAAGGAGCTGACCCAGAAGGCCAGCAGCTTGTAGCGAAACGTCGAGACGCCGATGATCTCCGCCGCGTAGTCCTTTTCACGCACTGCCGCCAGCGCGCGACCGAAGCTTGAGCGCCGCACATTGAGCATGAACAGCGTGACTAAGGTGCATACGAACAAGGCCAGGTAGTAATTGTCGATATCGCTGGTAACGCGCATGCCGAAAAACGTGATCTTCGGCACCTGCAGCGTGGCCTGCGTGCCACCGCTGATGGCCGGCACATGGACGATCACGAAATCGACTATGTACTGCATCGCCAAGGTGGAGATCGCCAGGTACAGGCCCTTGACGCGCAGCGCCGCGGCACCGAACAGCACGCCGATGGTGGCGCTCAGGAAGCCCGCCGCCAGCAGCACCAATTCGAACGGCAGCCCCGCGCGCGCCAGGTGCACCGAACCATAGGCGCCGATGGCCATCACCGCGCCGTAACCCAGGTGCACCTGGCCGGCACCGCCCATCAGGAGATTGAGCCCCAGGGTCGCCGTGGCCCACACCAGCCACGGCAACATGTAGGTGCCAAGGTAGAGGCTGTTGACGACGAAGGGCGCCACCAGCAGCAACAGCAGAACCAGGCCGACCAGCCAGCGATCGAAGGGCAGGCGCCAAAGCCTGCGGTCCGACTGGTAGCGGGTGTGGCGAATGCCGGCGGCGCGATAGAACATGGTCAGACCCGTTCGATGTGTTCACGACCGAAAAGGCCGTGCGGGCGAATCAATACGGTCGCCAGAATGATCACCGAGGCCACCACGTCGCGGGTGCCGCCGCCGACCAGCTTGTCCAGATAACCTGCTGCCAGCGCCTCGCAGATGCCGATGATGAGGCCGGCCACCAACACGCCGGGCACACTGTCGAGGCCACCCAGGATGGCGATCGCGAGTGCCTTGAGAAGGAGCAGCGAGAGCGTCCAGTCGACCCCCTGCACCGACCCCCACAGAATGCCGGCGGCAGCCGCGGAGATACCGGCCATACCCCAGGCCATGGCGATCACCCGCTCGACGCGGATGCCGACCGACCATGAGGCGATCTGGTCGTCAGACACTGCGCGCATGGTGACGCCCAGGCGCGAGTTGAAGAACAGGATGGCGGCGGCGATCAGCAACAGCGCGACCACGCCGCCAACCAAAAAACCGCGGTTGATCAGCATTTCACCCAGGAACAACGGCGTCTGCGGTATGCCCAGTTCGAGGCGTTTGACCGCCGAGCCGAACAGGCCCGGCACCAGCCCGCGCAACAATATCTCCAGACCCAGGGTCAGCATGATCACCATGATGATCGGCTGGCCGATCATGCGGCGCAGCACCAGGCGTTCGACCAGCACGCCGGCGCCATACAGCAGCAGCACCGTCAGCGGGATGGCGAGCCAGATCGGCAGGCCGGCAGTGGCTGACAGGAGTACGCAGATATAGCCTCCGGTCATGGCGAAGGCTCCCTGCGCCAGGTTGGCGTAGCGCGAGGCCTTGTAGACCAGCACGATCCCCAAGGCGACCAAGCCGTACATCAGCCCGACCAAGGCGCCATTGATGGTGAGTTCGCCGAAATAGTTGAAATCCACGATCAGGAAACCTCGACTAAGCAGAGGGTGCGTTGCAGGTTGCCGGTTTCGCCGCTTTCGTAGACGATGCGGGCATCGATCACGATATCGGTCGCCGTGCCATACAGCGCATCGATCAGGTTCGCGTAGCGCTCTTCGATGACATTGCGGCGCAGCTTGCGGGTGCGCGTGACTTCGCCGTCGTCGGGATCGAAATCCTTGTGCAGATTGACGAAGCGGCGGATCCGCAGTTCCGGCTTGAGCAGGCTATTGACATGGCGCAGCACCTCGGCGATCAGCGCCTGCACCTCCTTGGCCTGCGACAACTCGGCATACGAGGTGTAGGAAATCGAACGCTGCTCGGCCCAGTAGCCGACCGCTTCGAGGTCGATGCAGACGATCGCAGCCAAGTGTGGCCGGTTGGCGCCGACCACCGCGACATTGCGCACGAAGGAATTGAACTTGATTCGATTTTCGATGAAGTTCGGAATATAGCGCTCGCCGCCGCCGGTGCGCACTACCTCGCTGACCCGACCCAGCACCACCAGGTGGCCATCCGGTTCGAAATAACCGGCGTCGCCGGTGTGCAGCCAGCCATGGGCGATGGCGCGCGCCGACTCTTCCGGTGCATCGAAATAGGCGCCGATCACACTGCCCGAGCGCACCAGGATTTCACCACTGTCATCAATCCGCATTTCAACGCCGGGCATCGGCTTTCCAACGGTATGTACCTTGATGTCGCCATCAAGTTGCGCCGCCGACATCGCGCCGGTTTCGGTCTGCCCGTAGAACTGCTTTAGATTGATGCCCAGCGCGCGGAACAGGACGAAGGTGTCTTCACCCAGCGCTTCGCCGCCGGTGTAGGCGCGCACCGCGCGTGACAGCCCGAGGTAATCCTTGAGCGGGCCGTAGATCATGATTTCGCCGGCGATCGCGACCAGCCGTTCGCCGATCGAGGGTGTGCCACCGCCAAGCTTCTTGCGCTCCAGCGCAATGGCGCGCGGCATGAAAAAGTTGTAGAGAGCACGCTTGGCCGGCGTCGTTTCGGCGATCCCCACCTGCAGGCGGGTCAGCATGTTGTCCCAGGCGCGTGGCGCCGCGAGATACATGGTTGGCGCCACTTCGCGCAAGTCGTGCAACACCGTCTCCTGGCGCTCGGGAATATTGATGGTGAAATGCAGCAGTACGCCGGCACCGACGGTGAACATGAAATCGCCAACCCAGGCGGTGGGCAGGTAAGCATAGTGCTCTTCGCCCGGCTGGAAGAAGCCGCCACGGGTGGCATTGCCGATCCCGGCGATCACATTGGCGTGGGTCAGCGGCACCCCCTTGGGCAGGCCGGTGGTGCCGGATGAATGCAGCAGCACCGCGATGTCACCTGGCTGCGCGCGGTCGGCCAACTCCTGCGCGAGGGCGGATTCCGCCGCCAAGCGCGCACGGCCGGCGTCGAGCAGCGACGCGAAGGCCGCCAGACCCGGAGCCTCATAGCCCGCGATGCCGCGGCCATCGTCGTAGATGATCAGGGCGGGGCGGCCGATCGTGGCACGCAGTTCCAGCAGTTTGTCGACCTGTTCCTGATCTTCGGCAAACGCGACATCAGGCGCGCCGTGCCGGGTGTATTGCACCAGCTCGGCCGGCGGAACATCGGGAAACACCGG
>JAYVWK010000122.1:0-15177 GCA_043786185.1 Burkholderiales bacterium | reverse complement strand
TGCGCCGATCGCGATGGAGCAGGGCTTGCGCTTCGCCATTCGCGAGGGCGGCCGGACTGTCGGTGCCGGCGTCGTCGCCAAAGTCATTCAGTAGGGATTGACCAGCGATTCGTGAGGGAGTCGGCGGGCGGAAGCCAGCAGTTCCTGATACGAATAGCGGTAATACGGGAATGCGCTTGTGTTCCCGTTTGAACAATCACAATCGGTTGGCGCGGATCACCAACCTTGCTCTTTAAGGATTTCTCATGCAAAGCCAAAAAATTCGTATCCGCCTGAAGGCCTTCGACTATCGCCTGATCGACCAGTCAGCCCTGGAGATCGTCGATACGGCCAAGCGTACCGGAGCGGTCGTTCGCGGGCCGGTGCCACTGCCGACGCGGATTCAGCGCTACGATGTGTTGCGTTCGCCGCACGTCAATAAGACCTCGCGCGACCAATTCGAGATGCGCACCCACATGCGCCTGATGGATATTGTCGACCCGACCGACAAGACAGTGGATGCCTTGATGAAGCTTGACCTTCCCGCAGGTGTTGACGTGGAGATCAAGTTGCAGTGATCAATATCAAGGGGAATCTCAAAAGTCCTCTTGCAGGTTGATCTCAAGCGAAGTATACTAATCGGCTTTCCGGCGTTCTTCCCGTTGCACTTCTTGACGGGATTTCCCGATGTTTATTCAGCCCGGCCAATCGCAGCCGGGGTAGGAGATAACAAGTGACCACGTCAGCAAGGTTAGGCCTTGTTGGGCGCAAGGTCGGCATGACCCGCATCTTCACGGCGGACGGCGATGCCGTTCCCGTGACGGTTCTGGACGTGTCGAACAACCGTGTGACCCAAATCAAATCGCCGGATTCGGATGGCTATGCGGCAATCCAGGTGGCTTTCGGCGTTCGCCGCGCATCGCGCGTAGGCAAGCCGCTCGCGGGCCATATGGCCAAGGCCGGCGTTGAGGCTGGTTCCATCCTCAAGGAATTCCGTGTCGCGCCCGACCAACTCGGGGCGTATCAGGTAGGTGGCAAGATCAGCCCGGACCTGTTCAAGGTCGGCGAGAAAGTGGACGTTCAAGGCACCTCCATCGGCAAGGGTTTTTCCGGTGTGATCAAGCGCCACCATTTTTCATCGAATCGCGCTTCGCACGGCAACTCGCGTTCGCACAACGTGCCAGGCTCCATCGGCATGGCGCAGGATCCCGGCCGGGTGTTTCCGGGCAAGCGGATGGCGGGGCATCTGGGTGCTGTCACCCGCACTACGCAAAACCTGACGATTGCTCGGGTTGATGTCGAGCGTGGCCTGATACTGGTCAGGGGATCGATCCCCGGGCATGACAACGGACACATCGTGGTCACCCCAGCCGTGAGAGGCGCCTGAACATGGAACTCAAACTTCTGGATGCGCAAGGGCAGGCCGCGGGCAACGTGACCGCGCCCGACACAATCTTTGCGCGCGACTATAACGAAGCGCTGGTGCATCAGGTGGTCGTGGCCTATCAGGCAAACGCGCGCAGTGGCAATCGTAAGCAAAAAGACCGCGAAGAGGTCAAGCATTCGACCAAGAAGCCGTGGCGCCAAAAAGGCACCGGCCGGGCGCGGTCAGGCATGACGTCCAGCCCTTTGTGGCGCGGAGGAGGCCGGATCTTCCCGAATTCTCCCGATGAGAACTTCAGCCACAAGGTCAATCGCAAGATGTATCGGGCTGGCATGTGCTCGATTCTGTCGCAACTGGCTCGCGAAGATCGTATTGTCGTGATCGAGAGTTTTATTGTCGACTCACCGAAGACCAAGCAGTTCGCCCTGAAAATCAAGGGTATGGGTCTCGAATCGGTTCTCTTGATCACCGATATCGTCGACGACAACCTTTACTTGGCCTCGCGCAATCTGATTCACGCGGCTGTCGTTGACGTGGCCCGCGCAGACCCGGTGTCTCTGGTGCACTTTGACAAGGTTTTGATTACCAAGGCCGCGATAGAGAAGGTGAAGGAGATCTTCGCATGAACAACTACAGCAAGGATCGGCTGCCTTTGGTATTGCTCGCTCCGATCGTTTCGGAGAAAAGCACCATGGTGGCGGACAAACTGCGCCAGATTGCATTCCGGGTCGCGGCGGACGCGACCAAGGCTGACGTCAAGGACGCGGTAGAGGCCATGTTCAAGGAACAAAAGGTTGAAGTTGCCGCAGTCCAGGTGCTCAATGTCAAAGGCAAGCAAAAGCGCTTTGGTCGTTTCATCGGTCGGCGGCGTAACTGGAAGAAGGCCTATGTCTGTCTCAAAGAAGGCAGCGACCTGAATCTCGCGGAGACTGCATAACATGCCATTGGTCAAACTCAAGCCTACTTCGCCCGGGCGTCGCGGCGTAGTTCGGGTCGTAACGCCCAACCTCTTCAAGGGGCGCCCTGTCGACGCGCTGGTCGAAAAACAGACAAAGTCAGCGGGTCGCAACAACAATGGTCACATAACGACCCGTCATCTTGGTGGCGGGCACAAGCAGCATTACCGTCTGGTGGATTTCCGGCGCGACAAGGACGGCATTGCGGCGCGCGTGGAGCGCATCGAATACGACCCGAATCGCAGTGCACACTTGGCCTTACTCTGCTACGCCGACGGCGAGCGGCGTTACATCATCGCGCCCAAAGGTATCGCCGCCGGAGCAAGCCTTGTGTCGGGACCTGAGGCGCCGATCAAGGCCGGCAATGCTCTGCCGGTTCGCAACATTCCGGTTGGATCGACGATCCATTGCATCGAAATGCTTCCCGGCAAAGGTGCGCAATTGGCGCGCTCGGCAGGCACATCTGTGCAACTCCTGGCACGTGAGGGCAGCTACGCGCAGTTGCGCCTGCGTTCAGGCGAGATCCGCAGGGTCCATATCGAATGCCGTGCCACCATCGGTGAAGTCGGCAACGAAGAGCATTCCTTGCGGCAGATCGGCAAGGCGGGCGCGCAACGCTGGCGCGGTATCCGCCCTACAGTTCGGGGTGTGGCGATGAATCCGATCGATCACCCGCATGGTGGTGGCGAAGGCAAGACCGCTGCCGGTCGCGATCCGGTCAGTCCCTGGGGCTTGAAGACCAAGGGATATCGAACCCGCAAGAACAAGCGCACGACGAGCATGATCGTGCAGCGCCGTCACAAGAAGTAAAGAGGGCTAAGTCATGGCACGTTCCGTAAAGAAGGGCCCCTTCGTTGATGCACACCTCGTAAGAAAAATCGAGACTGCGCAGGCGACCAAGGACAAGAGGCCGATCAAAACCTGGTCGCGCCGCTCAACCATATTGCCGGATTTCATCGGGCTTACGGTTGCGGTGCATAACGGCAGGCAGCACATTCCGGTCTACATCTCGGAAAACATGGTCGGGCACAAGCTCGGCGAGTTCGCGCTGACCCGTACGTTCAAAGGGCATCCGGCGGACAAGAAGGCCAATATGGCCGGCAAGAAATAGCGAGGCATGACGATGGAAACTTCTGCATCCCTGCGTGGCGCGCACCTTTCGGCCCAGAAGGGCCGACTGGTTGCTGATCAGATTCGCGGTCTGGCGGTCGAGAAAGCCCTCAACCTGCTTGCATTCAGCCCGAAAAAAGGCGCTGTCATCATCAAGAAGGTGCTGGAATCGGCGATCGCGAATGCTGAGCACAACGACGGCGCCGATATCGACGAGCTCAAGGTGAAGACGATCTATGTCGAAAAAGGCGCAGTCCTCAAGCGCTTCACTGCACGTGCCAAGGGTCGCGGCAACCGTATCAGCAAACAAACTTGCCACGTCTATTTGACGGTTGGCGACAGCAAAAAGTAAGGGGTCGCGATGGGACAGAAAATACACCCAACCGGGTTTCGCTTAAGCGTCACCCGCGACTGGGGTTCACGCTGGTACGCCGGCAATCGCGACTTTGCCACCATGCTTGGCGAGGACATAAAGGTACGTGAGTATCTCAAGCGCAAGCTGGCCCACGCTTCGGTCGGTCGAGTCCTGATCGAACGGCCATCCAAGACAGCTCGGATCACGGTTTTCTCGGCTCGCCCAGGTGTCGTAATCGGCAAGAAGGGCGAGGACATCGAGGTTCTCAAGAGCGATCTCAATCGGCTGCTCGGCGTTCCTGTCCATGTCAATATCGAAGAGATTCGCAAGCCGGAATTGGATGCTCAGTTGATCGCCGATTCGATCGCGCAACAGCTCGAGAAACGCATCATGTTTCGACGTGCCATGAAGCGGTCGATGCAAAATGCGATGCGACTGGGCGCGCAGGGCATCAAAATCATGTCGTCCGGCCGCCTTAACGGCATCGAGATCGCGCGTTGCGAATGGTACCGTGAAGGCCGGGTTCCATTGCACACATTGCGCGCGATCATTGACTACGGCTTCGGTGAAGCACGTACGACCTACGGTGTGATTGGCATCAAGGTTTGGGTCTACAAGGGAGACATGCTCGGCAAGAACGAGCAGTCCCTGGCTCTTCCGGCGGCTGAAACGGAGCCTGCGCCAGATCGCAAGCCGCGTCGCACGCCGCGTCCAGCGCTTGATGCCAAACCTGCTGCAAAGGTGCCGCGTAAGCGCATCGCCCGCGCAGGTGAGGATGTGAAACCGGAGCCAGCGCCCGATTCGGCGAAGCCTGTCGACGAGGCCGTGAAGGCGCCGGCCAAGCGGGTCCGCAAGGCCGCGCCGCCACCTGCTGACGGCACCAAGGAGTAATCGAGAATGCTGCAACCTGCACGGCGCAAGTACCGCAAGGAACAAAAGGGTCGCAACAAGGGCATTGCCACGCGCGGCACCAAGGTGTCGTTTGGCGATTTTGGCCTCAAGGCAGTGGGCCGTGGGCGCCTGACGGCGCGCCAGATCGAGGCCGCGCGCCGCGCGATGACCCGCCACATCAAGCGTGGCGGGCGTATCTGGATCCGTATCTTTCCCGACAAGCCGATTTCCTCAAAGCCGGCCGAGGTCCGCATGGGCAATGGCAAAGGGAATCCGGAGTTTTACGTGGCTGAAATCCAGCCGGGGAAAGTGCTCTACGAAATGGACGGTGTCGACGAAGCCCTGGCACGCGAGGCGTTTCGTCTGGCCGCTGCCAAGTTGCCGATCGCGACCACTTTTGTCAGCCGCCAAGTCGGCGCCTGATCGGGAGGCAAGAACATGAAAGCCAGTGAATTGCGCGCCAAGGACGAGGGCGCCCTATCCAAAGAGTTGCAGGATTTGTTGAGGGCGCAGTTTTCGGTCCGTATGCAGGCGGCGACCCAGCAATTGACCAACAACAGCCAGGTCAAGAAAACCCGCCGCGACATCGCGCGAGTCCGCACCGTGATGCGCGAAACGCAATCGAAGAAGGCCTGATTAAGGGAGTATTTCGAATGAATCAAGCTGTCCAAACCGCCGCCCCTGCAAAGACCGCATTGAAGCGCACCCTCGTCGGGCGCGTGGTGAGCGACAAAATGAACAAGACCGTGACCGTACTGGTTGAGCGTAGGGTAAAGCATCCCGTGATTGGCAAGTACATCACGCGCTCCAAGAAGATTCATGCCCATAGCGAGGGCAATGAATTCAAGCTCGGAGATACCGTCGAGATTGTTGAGACTGCCCCCATTTCCAAAACCAAGGCGTGGAAGGTCGCGCGCCTGGTGACGAAGACGCGGGAGATCTAAACGCACACGGTAAATTTGTTCTATCGTTAAGTGTCTGATTTTTCAGAACGCACGAAGGACAGCTACCTGCGCGATTCCCTCTTCTTGCGATAGAGACCAAATTTACACTGTCTAAACGCACGAAGGAGCTTGCAGTATTCCTGGGATCACGCTATATTGGTAGGCTTCACTGATTTCTCTAGGCGTGCTGCCGAGAAAATACCTCCACAGGCCTGACTGGCTGCGGGTAGTTCGCGATACAAAGCCCGTACGGGCTCCAAAACTGACCGGCGTAGTCGTTACGCTGGGTAAAGTTGGATAAGGGTAAATCATGATTCAAATGCAGTCTAGGTTAGACGTGGCCGACAACACCGGCGCGCGTTCCGTCATGTGCATCAAGGTGCTTGGCGGCTCGAAGCGGCGTTATGCATCGATCGGTGACATCATCAAGGTGTCGATCAAGGATGCTGCGCCGCGCGGCCGGGTTAAAAAAGGCGAGGTCTACAGCGCAGTGGTGGTGCGTACCGCCAAAGGTGTGCGCCGCAGCGACGGCTCTTTGATCAAGTTCGACGGCAACGCCGCTGTTCTTCTCAACGCGAAACTCGAACCAATCGGGACGCGCATCTTCGGGCCGGTGACGCGCGAATTGCGTACCGAACGCTTCATGAAGATCGTGTCCTTGGCGCCGGAGGTCCTTTAATGGACAAGATTCGCAGTGGTGACGACGTCATCGTTCTCACCGGTCGTGACAAAGGCAAGCGTGGCACAGTGCTCAAGCGGATTGACGAGACCCATTTGGTGGTTGAGGGAATCAATATCGTCAAGAAGCACACGAAGCCGAACCCCATGAAAGGGCAGACCGGCGGCGTGAGCGACAAGACTATGCCGATCGACATATCGAATCTGGCTATTTTCAATCCGGCGACCCAAAAGGCGGATCGCGTGGGTTTCAAGGTGCTCGATGACAAGCGCAAGGTCCGGATTTTTCGGTCCAGCGGCGCTCAAGTCGACGTCAAGTAAGTACGCGAGAGGTAAACAGGATGGCGCGCCTGCAGCAGCAATACAAAGACCAGATCGTTCCCGATCTGATGGGCAAATTCGGATTCAAGTCGGTAATGGAAGTGCCGCGAATCACCAAGGTGACGCTCAACATGGGTGTCTCCGAGGCAGTTGCCGACAAGAAGGTCATGGATCACGCCGTCGGCGACATGACCAAGATTGCCGGGCAAAAGCCAGTGGTGACAAAGTCGAAGAAGGCGATCGCGGGGTTCAAGATCCGCGAAGGCTATCCGATCGGCTGCATGGTGACGCTGCGCGGTGAGCGGATGTACGAGTTCATCGACCGCTTCGTCACGATCGCGTTGCCCCGCATGCGCGACTTCCGCGGTATTTCGGGACGATCGTTCGACGGGCGTGGCAACTACAACATCGGGGTCAAGGAACAAATCATTTTCCCTGAAATCGAGTACGACAAGATTGATGCGATTCGCGGTATGAACATCAGTATTACGACCTCGGCGAAGAGCGACGAGCAAGCGCGTGCGCTGCTGGCAGCCTTCAGATTTCCGTTCAAGGTATAGGGCGCTATCGATGGCTAAACTTTCACTCATCAATCGTCAGGTCAAGCGCGAACAGCTGGTCAAGAAGTACCAGCCGAAACGCAAGGCTCTGCAGGCGACGATCAACGATTCGAAGCGGTCGGACGAAGAACGCATGGAAGCGCGGTTGCAGTTGCAGCAGCTTCCACGAAATGCGAATCCGACCCGTTTGCGCAATCGCTGCGGTTTGACCGGGCGGCCTCGCGGCACGTTTCGAAAGTTTGGGCTTGGGCGCAATAAATTGCGTGAAGTGGCGATGCGCGGCGAGGTCCCGGGCCTCGTCAAGGCGAGCTGGTAAGGCGAACGGACAAGGTTAGGAGAATCAAGCATGAGCATGAGCGATCCCATCGCCGATATGCTGACCCGCATACGTAACGCGCAAGCAGCTGAAAAAGGCCAGGTTGCGATGCCGTCTTCGAAACTGAAGATCTCGATTGCCAGCGTTTTGAAAGACGAGGGCTACATTGATGATTTCGCGGTTCGCGAAGAATCAGGTAAGGCGGAGTTGACTATCGCATTGAAATACTATTCCGGCAAGCCG
Organism: Burkholderiales bacterium; assembly: GCA_043786185.1. Classification (GTDB taxonomy): domain Bacteria; phylum Pseudomonadota; class Gammaproteobacteria; order Burkholderiales; family JAEUOS01; genus JAEUOS01. Next base: position 7,440 of record JAYVWK010000122.1, on the reverse strand, counting down.
GTGATCGACCGGATCGACCGCATAAGTCGGCCGGGCCTGCGCATTTACAAGGGCAAGGAAGACATACCGCGCGTTATGAACGGGCTGGGTGTGGCAATTCTCTCGACCTCCAAAGGAGTCATGACTGACCGCAAGGCGCGAGCTTCCGGGGTTGGTGGTGAAGTCCTTTGCGTGGTCGCCTAAGGGGGCGCGCGTATGTCACGTGTAGGCAAGAACCCGGTGACGCTGCCCAAAGGCGTAGAGGCAACCATTGCGGTGGATCAGATCACGGTCAAGGGTCCATTGGGCAGCCTCTCACAATTTCTAAATAGTGCGATCACGGTTGTCAAAGACGGTGAAAGCCTTAAAGTTGTGCCAGCCAATGAGTCACGCGAGGCCGATGCGATGTCGGGCACGTTTCGCGCGCTGGTTAACAACATGGTTCACGGAGTTACGCGCGGTTTCGAAAAGAAGCTGTCGCTGGTGGGCGTCGGATATCGTGCGCAGGCACAAGGTGACAAGTTGAACCTGTCGCTTGGATTTTCGCACCCGGTGGTGCACCAGATGCCGCCGGGGGTGAAATGCGAAACCCCTCTGCAAACTGAAATTCTCATCAAGGGCATCGACAAGCAGCAGGTAGGCCAGGTGGCTGCCGAGGTTCGTGCATACCGGCCACCAGAGCCTTACAAGGGCAAGGGTGTGCGTTACGCCGACGAGCGTGTGATCATCAAAGAGACCAAGAAGAAGTAAAGGGCGAGTATGGACAAGACTATTTCCCGCTTGCGTCGCGCCAAGCAGACGCGGCACAAGATCGCTGAACTCAAGGTCAACAGGCTTACCGTTCATCGTACCAACAGCCACATCTATGCGCAGGTCATCGGTGGCGGCAAAGTGCTGGCATGCGCGTCGACCAATCAACCGGATGTGCGCAAGGAAATCGCGAATGGCGGCAGCGCTAAGGCTGCGGCCCTGGTTGGCAAATTGATCGCGGAAAAGGCGAAGGCTGCCGGTGTATCCGATGTCGCATTTGATCGCTCCGGTTTCGCGTACCACGGCCGTGTGAAAGCATTGGCAGAAGCCGCGCGTGAAGCCGGCCTCAAGTTCTAGGCGGAAAAGACATGGCAAAAATGCAAAAGGTCCAGGCGGGTGGTGAAGGCCGGGACGACGGATTGCGCGAAAAGATGATCGCGGTCAATCGCGTGACAAAAGTGGTTAAGGGCGGGCGAATTCTGGGCTTTGCCGCGTTGACGGTGGTGGGTGACGGCGACGGCCGGATTGGCATGGGTAAAGGCAAATCACGCGAAGTGCCGGTCGCGGTGCAAAAGGCCATGGAAGAAGCGCGCCGCAAGATGGTCAAGGTGTCTTTGAAGAACGGTACCTTGCAGCACGCTATCGTCGGGGTTCATGGTGCAGCCAAAGTCTTCATGCAGCCGGCCAGTGAAGGTACCGGAATCATCGCCGGCGGCCCGATGCGTGCCGTATTCGAGGTTGTTGGCGTTACCAATGTTCTGGCCAAGTGCCAGGGGTCAACCAACCCCTACAACGTCGTTCGCGCGACGCTGGACGGCCTGATCAGAATGACCACGCCGGCCGAAGTTGCTGCCAAGCGCGGCAAGTCGGTGGAAGAGATTCTCGCTGTTTGAGGGGCAAGCCATGGCTGATAAGAAAACTCTAAAAGTGACGCTGGTCAAGAGCCCTAACGGGACCAGTGAACGGCATCGGGCAACGGTGCGCGGGCTGGGTCTACGTCGGTTGAACTCCTCGCGAGTCCTTGAGGACACGCCGGCGGTGCGTGGAATGATCAATCGGGTTTACTACCTCGTCAAAGCAGAATGACCCGTAGCGGGTAATCGACGGATATCATCATGAAACTCAATACCATCAAGCCGGCAGACGGCGCAAAGCATGCCAAGCGCAGGGTCGGGCGCGGCATAGGTTCCGGGATCGGCAAAACCGCCGGGCGCGGTCACAAGGGGCAAAAGTCCCGTTCAGGCGGCTTCCACAAGGTCGGATTTGAAGGGGGCCAAATGCCCCTGCAGCGCCGCTTGCCGAAGCGTGGATTCGCCTCGCGGACTCGAGAGTTTGTTGCAGAAGTGCGTTTGAACGAATTGCAGGCAATGGATGCTGCCGAGATTACTCTTGAAGCGCTCAAGGCTGCGGGAGTAGTGCCGGTACTTACCTTGCGCGCAAAGGTCATCCTCTCCGGGAAAATCGAACGCAAGGTTACGCTCAATGGAGCCGGCGTTTTGGCAACCAAGGGCGCGAAGGCCGCGATCGAAGCTGCAGGCGGCTCGGTGGCGGCTGTCGAATAGCGTTTGTAGTGCATAAAGAGAGATAAGGACGAACGAACGGTGGCAACCGATGCAATGACCGTAGCGAAGACGGGTAAGTTCGGCGACTTGAAGCGCCGGCTGATCTTTCTTGTGCTTGCGCTTGTGGTCTATCGCATCGGGGCGCACATCCCCGTACCGGGAATCGATCCTACGCAACTGGCGGAGTTATTCAAGCAAAACCAAGGCGGCATGCTCGGCATGTTCAACATGTTTTCGGGCGGAGCGCTGTCGCGCTTTACCATTTTCGCGCTCGGCATCATGCCCTATATTTCTTCGTCGATCATCATGCAGCTGATGACGGTTGTATACCCGCCGTTTGAGGCCCTCAAGAAAGAGGGTGAGGCTGGCCGCCGCAAGATCACACAGTACACCCGGTATGCGACCGTATTTCTTGCGCTGTTTCAGGCCATCGGCATCTCGATCGCGCTGGAGGCCCAGCCGGGCTTGGTCTTGGACCCCGGCTTGTTGTTCCGCTTTGTCACTGTATCCACTTTGGTGACCGGCACAATGTTTTTGATGTGGTTGGGTGAGCAGATTACCGAGCGTGGCCTTGGAAATGGAATTTCGATGATCATTTTCGCGGGGATCGCTGCGGGCTTGCCAAGTGCGATCGGCGGCCTCCTGGAGTTGGTTCGTACGGGCGCAATGAACGCGTTGTCGGCGATTTTCATCGTGGCACTCGTCGGGCTTGTGACGTTTGCAGTCGTGTTTGTCGAGCGCGGTCAGCGGAAAATCCTCGTTAACTACGCGAAAAGGCAGGTCGGAAATCGTGTGTATGGCGGACAGTCTTCGCATCTGCCGTTAAAGCTCAACATGTCGGGTGTAATCCCACCGATTTTCGCGTCTTCCATTATTCTTTTCCCGGCGACGATCACAAGCTGGTTCTCGTCGGGTGAGCAGCTGCGCTGGCTCAAAGATATTGCCGGTACCTTGTCACCTGGGCAGCCGGTTTACGTAATGCTCTATGCAGCGGCAATCATATTTTTCTGTTTTTTCTATACCGCGCTTGTTTTCAACAGCAAGGAAACGGCTGAGAACCTTAAGAAAAGCGGGGCATTCGTACCCGGGATTCGGCCGGGCGACCAGACGGCAAAGTACATTGACAAGATACTGATGCGTCTTACTTTGACCGGGGCGGTCTATGTGACGTTGGTGTGCCTTCTGCCCGAATTCTTGATCCTGAAATGGAACGTGCCGTTTTATTTCGGTGGAACCTCGTTACTCATCATTGTCGTCGTGACGATGGATTTCATGGCACAGGTTCAGGCTTACATCATGTCTCATCAGTACGAGTCTTTGCTCAAGAAGGCGAATTTCAAGGGCGGCATGTTTTGAGGATTTCTTGGGCCTAATCGGGCCAGGGGAGTCGGCCTGCCAGGTCCCCGATGTGGTATGGCAGGACGCTCCGGTCAAAGGTTGTGGCGGGTTCGAATTCGCGTTGGCAAATGAGGGCATGTTTCTTGTGCCTGGTAGCGCCGGCGCGGGTGTTCCGGCTGGTCGAGTCGGTTGAGATTGAAAGTTGAATCGAGGACGAAATGAAAGTACTGGCTTCGGTAAAGAAAATATGCCGCCATTGCAAGATCATCAAGCGCAAGGGCGTCGTACGCGTCATTTGCACCGATCCGCGGCACAAGCAGCGTCAGGGTTGATTCCTGGCTGGCCCAAGCTCTGAGAGCGCTCAAGAAATTTAGTTGAAGGACAAGTCATGGCTCGTATCGCTGGAATAAATATTCCCAACCATCAGCACGCACAGATTGCCTTAACCTCGATTTACGGTATCGGTCGTCCGCGCGCGAATGCAATATGTGTCGCCGCCGGGGTCGAACCAACTGTCAAGATGAAAGATTTGACAGATTCGCAGGTCGATAAACTGCGCGAGCAGGTTGGGAAGTTCATCGTCGAAGGCGACCTGCGGCGCGAAGTCTCGATGAATATCAAACGCCTGATGGACCTTGGCTGTTATCGCGGGGTGCGTCACAAGCGAGGTCTTCCAGTGCGCGGCCAGCGCACGCGCACAAATGCCCGGACTCGCAAGGGGCCACGCAAAGCCCGCAATGCAATTGCAGGCAAGTAAACAAAGCCTTAGCTCCACCGCTGGTTAGGAAACAAACATGGCAACCAAACAGCAGCAAGCGGCATCCACCCGGGTGCGCAAGAAAGTCAAGAAGAACGTCGCTGAGGGCATCGCCCATATTCATGCTTCGTTCAACAACACGATCATCACGATTACCGATCGCCAGGGGAATGCGTTGTCGTGGGCGACATCGGGCGGCGCCGGCTTCAAGGGCTCGCGGAAGTCGACCCCGTTTGCGGCTCAGGTCGCGGCCGAAGCTGCTGGCAAGGTCGCAGTCGAATGTGGTGTCAAGAATCTCGAAGTGCGCATCAAGGGACCCGGTCCAGGCCGCGAATCCTCGGTGCGCGCTTTGAACGCGCTGGGAATGAAAATTACCAGCATTACCGACGTGACGCCGGTGCCGCACAACGGGTGCCGGCCTCCCAAGAGGCGCCGCATCTGATTTTGGTGCGCGATCAGCCGTCCCGCTTTGAATCCCGGGACGGCGCTTTCCTTTTGGCGTCGAACCCCGTTGTGATTGTTAATTTGGGGAAGTGATCAATGGCTCGTTATACCGGCCCTAAGTGCAAGCTCTCGCGCCGCGAGGGTACGGATCTTTTCCTGAAAAGCGCCCGCAAGGCCTTTTCGGACAAGTGCAAATCTGAAGTCGCCCCTGGTCAGCACGGGCTCAAGTCCGGGCAGAGGCTTTCTGACTACGGCAAGCAGCTGCGCGAAAAGCAGAAAGTGCGACGCATGTATGGGGTACTCGAGCGTCAGTTTCGCCGCTATTACGCTGAAGCCGTGCGCCGCAAGGGAAACACTGGAGAAAACCTCCTGCATCTGCTGGAGACTCGCCTGGACAATGTGGTTTATCGGATGGGATTCGGCTCGACTCGTGCCGAGGCACGTCAGCTTGTAGGCCACAAGGCGATTGAAGTAAACGGCAAGACCGTCAATGTGGCCTCGGTGCAGATCAAGCCGGGTGACACAATATCGGTGCGCGAAAAATCACGTGGACAGCTGCGCATCAAGGATTCGGTGTCACTCGCAGAGCAGGCCGGTCTGCCGTCCTGGGTCGAGGTTGACTCGGCGAAGTTGAGCGGGAAGTTCAAGACGCTGCCCGACCGCGGCGAGATCGCGCAGGATGTCAACGAAAGCCTGGTGATCGAACTGTATTCGCGCTGATTGCTGATTGCTGGTTCTGGTGCAAACGCTGTTGAAAATTTTGATTGGAAGGATCACATGGCTAACACAGGTTTCTTGAAGCCGAAGATCGTAAACGTCGAAGGTGTGGGTCCTTCGCATGCCAAGGTTACGATGGAGCCGTTCGAGCGCGGTTACGGGCATACGCTGGGCAACGCTTTGCGCCGCGTTTTGTTGTCGTCGATGGATGGCTATGCACCGACCGAGGTGACCATTGCCGGAGTTGTCCATGAGTATTCGACGCTTGAAGGCGTACAGGAGGACGTAGTCGATATCCTCTTGAATCTCAAAGGCGTGGTGATGAAACTGGAAGGCCGTGATGAGGTCATGCTCTCGCTGAAGAAATCCGGCGCGGGAGCTGTGACTGCGGCTGATATCGAAATTCCGCATGACGTGACAATCATCAATCGCGATCATCATATCGCCCACTTGGCCGGCAATGGCAAGTTGGACATGCAGATCAAGGTCGAGCGTGGCCGCGGGTATGTGCCCGGCAATGTACGCATCGTCGGTGACGAGGAAACCAAGACAATCGGAAAAATCGTTCTAGACGCCTCCTACAGCCCGGTCCGGCGGGTTTCCTACGCGGTCGAATCGGCCCGTGTGGAACAGCGGACGGATCTGGACCGACTGGTGGTTGATATCGAAACCAACGGCGTGATCGAACCGGAAGACGCGGTGCGACAAGCGGCGCGAATCCTGGTCGATCAGCTTTCGGTGTTCGCCGCGCTTGAGGGAACCAAACAGGGAGTCAGTACACCAAAGTCCCCAGATATCGACCCGATTCTGCTGCGACCGGTTGACGACCTTGAATTGACGGTAAGATCGGCAAACTGCCTCAAAGCCGAGAACATTTACTACATCGGCGACCTGATCCAGCGCACCGAGAACGAGTTGCTCAAGACTCCGAATCTGGGTCGCAAGTCGCTTAATGAAATCAAGGAAGTGCTCGCATCGCGTGGCCTGACACTCGGCATGAAACTCGAGAATTGGCCACCCGCGGGCCTCGAAAAAGCCTAAAGGAAGGACGGGGCTAACCCATGCGTCACGGACACGGACTTAGAAAACTCAATCGCACGTCTGCGCATCGTCTGGCGATGTTGCGCAACATGACGGTCTCTTTGCTCAAGCACGAGGTCATCAAGACCACGTTGCCCAAGGCCAAAGAATTGCGGATGATGGCGGAACCGATCATTACCCTCGGCAAGACGCCGTCACTGGCGAACAAACGCCTTGCCTTCAGCCGTTTGCGCGACCGTGACATGGTGGTCAAGCTGTTCGGCGAGTTAGGCCCACGCTTTGCCAAGCGCAACGGTGGGTACCTGCGAATCCTCAAGTACGGGTTTCGCAAAGGTGACAACGCCCCCATGGCGTTGGTCGAGCTTCTGGACCGACCGGAACTCGCAGAAACGGCGGCCGTCGCTGGCGGTTGATAGGATGCCGAATGATCAAAAAGCCGGGCTCGCCCGGCTTTTTTTTCGAGCAACGCATCCTCTACTGACCTGTGCATCGGGAAACACGGCATGGACTACTTGTGACGGTGCTGTGCGCTCCAGCCCTTCGCGCATTGGGCATGGCGGCAAGAGCCGGCAGTACTCATGGGCAGAGGGCCGACCTTCGCGGGTTGCGCTTTGCTGCATGTGAATGGCTTCGCAAATCCGACAGAATCCGGCGACGCCAAAAAAGCGGACCTGGTTTTTGCCGCCTCGGAGCCGGGTCAAGGGCGGGCGCAGCCCGGCGAAGCGAACCCTTGACGCGGTGGAGAGGCGATACACTGAATCATCGCTGTAAGCGCGGCATTTTCGCGCTTACAGCCATGCTAACCAGCTTTTTTCGTCGCCAACCTTTGTCGGTTTTGCGCCGCCGGTAACA
>JAYVWK010000121.1:0-3171 GCA_043786185.1 Burkholderiales bacterium | reverse complement strand
ATTCGCGTATCGCTGCAAAACCCGCCGCCGATTCGCATTGGCGGGCAGCTGACGGCTGCGCAGTACCAGTACACGCTGCAAGGTGCCGACCTTGACGAGCTGTACGCCTGGTCGAACCAGTTCCTGGCGCGCTTTCGCAAGATCGAAGGCCTGCAGGATGTGACCTCGAACCTGTTCAACAACAGCCCGACGGTCACGCTCGACATCGATCGCGAAAAGCTGCCGCAACTGGGGCTCACCGTGGGCCAGGTGCAGGAGGCGTTGACCAGTTCGTTCTCCAGCCGCCAGGTATCGACCATTTACGGCTCCACCGCGCAATACCAGGTCATCATGGAAGTCGCGCCCGAATTCCAGAGCGACCCCAGTTCCCTGTCGAAAATCTATGTGCGCTCGTCACAGGGCAAGCTGATCCCGCTTGATTCGGTGGCGCGCGTGACCCGCAAGAACCAGGCGCTGACGGTCAATCACCAGGGGCAACTGCCGTCGGTCACGATTTCCTTCAACCTGTCGGCCGGTGTTGCGTTGGGTGACGCGGTCGATCGTGTGCGCGCCGCCGAACGGGAGCTGAAAATGCCGACCTCGCTCAACGGTTCGTTTCAGGGCACCGCACAAGCCTTCCAGGATTCGTTGAAGGGCCTGGGCATCCTGTTGATCGTAGCGGTGCTGGTGATCTATATCGTGCTGGGCATTCTCTACGAAAGCTTCATCCACCCGCTGACCATCCTGTCGGGCCTGCCGGCTGCCGGCATGGGCGCACTCCTGACCCTTTATCTGTTCAACATCGATCTTTCGCTCTATGCCTTCGTGGGCATCATCATGCTGATCGGCATCGTCAAGAAAAACGCCATCATGATGATCGACTTCGCCATCGAACGCGCGCGTGAGCCCGGCGTCACCGCCGAACAGGCGATCTACGAGGCTTCGTTGATTCGCTTCCGTCCGATCATGATGACCACCATGGCGGCGCTCGCCGGCACCCTGCCGATCGCTATCGGCTTCGGCGCCGGGGCCGAGCGCGTGCCGCTGGGCATGGCGGTGGTGGGGGGGCTGGTGGTCTCGCAGTTCCTGACCCTCTACCTGACGCCGGTGATCTATGTCTACATGGACTGGCTGACCAAGAAGCTTTCCGGGTCCGGCAAGGCGCCGGTGGCGCCGGCGCACGAGGTTGCAGCGGCTTAAGGCCGGCGGCGCGCCCACGATGGCGATCACCTTTAAGACCCGCGCCTCGGGCGACGTCACGATGCTCGATGCCAATGCCAAACAGGTGTTGGAGATCATCGGCAAGCAATTCGGTGTGCGTGGCGTGATCACCGTAGCCGAGGCGCCGCAGGCGATTGCGGCGCTCCAGGCTGCGATTGCCGCACAAGGCGACGAGAGCGGCCCGGACGAGGAGGCCGAACCCGTGGCGGCACGCAACCATGTGCCGCTCAAGACGCGCGTGTGGCCTTTCATCAAGATGCTCGAGCGTGCACAGGCAAGTGGGAAAGACGTTCTCTGGGGTGTTTAGGCCCATCCTTGGTTCGTGGCGTCGCTAGTGCGTCGCAGGCAGCTTGCGGCTTAAGCCCATTTTGCAGGCGATATCGAACGCGTTCTTCATCGCCTGCGGATTGGCAATGCCACGGCCGGCGATGTCGTAGGCGGTACCGTGCGCGGGCGTGGTGATCGGGATCGGCAATCCGCCCTGCACCGTGACGCCGCGCTCGAAACCCATCAACTTCATCGCGATCTGGCCCTGGTCGTGGTACATGGTGACTACCCCATCGTAGCCTGAGCCGTCGGTCTTGATCGCGCGCACGAAGGCGGTATCGGCCGAGAACGGACCGTCGGCGGCGAAGCCTCGTGCGGCCGCCAGCTTCACGCCGGGCTCGATGATGCGGCCTTCTTCATCGCCGTAGGTGCCGTTGTCGCCGTTGTGCGGGTTCAGGCCGCATACCGCGACCCGCGGCTTGGCATTGCCGGCAGCGCGCAGGGCCTCGGTGATCATGCGGATAGCATCGGCCACCTTGTCGGCGGTCAAGAGGCCGCTCACTTCCTTGAGCGGCACGTGCGAGGTGACGCGCGAGGTCCACAGGTTTTCCAGCACATTGAGTTCGCCGCACACGCCGCCATAGTCGAGCAATTCGGCGAACCAGCGCATTTCATCCTCCTGGTGCATGCCGCCTAAGCGCAAGGCGCCCTTGTTGAGCGGCGCGAAGCACAGCGCATCGGCCGCACCGGAAGTGACTAAGCGTGCGCCTTCGGTCAGTGCATCGAGCATGAAGCGGCCGTTGTTCTCGCTCACCACGCCGCGCGCGAAGGCCTGCGCTTCGAGCCCGGTCCAGTCGTGCACGCGGACTCCGGGTGGCGTGGCGCTGGCTGCCCCGGCCGCCGCGGCGCCCGCGGCAAAGGTAGCGCGGTTGCCGATCAGGATCAGTTCGGCGCGGGCCGCTGTCAGCGGGTCAGCCAAGAGGCGCGCTGTCAGTTCCGGGCCGATGCCGGCCGGGTCGCCGGTGAACAACGCGATGACAGGTTTGGTGGCGACATTCATTGCGCATCGATCTTGATGTTGGCGTCGCGGATGAGCTTGCCGAAGCGCTCGAATTCCGCGCGGTTAAGCGCGGCGAATTGTTCCGGGCTCATGTTGCCGGGCTCGCCGCCCAGGCCCTTCAACTTGGCCTGCACGTCGGGCAGCTTGAGGATGCGCGCGGTCTCGGCCTGCAGGCGCGCCACCACGTCGCGCGGCGTGCCGTTGGTGACATAGAGCCCGTACCAGGTGCTCATCTCAAAACCACTGACGCCGGCCTCGGCCAAGGTCGGCACATTGGGCAACTCGGCCGAACGTTGCGCGGTGGTTACCGCCAGCGCTCTCAACTTGCCGGCCTTCAACTGGCCCATGGCCGAGGAAGTGGTGTCGAACATCACCTGCACGTTGCCGGCGATCACGTCCAGATGCGCCTGGCTGGAGCCCTTGTAGGGCACATGGATCATCGATACGCCGGTGGCATGCTTGAAGCCTTCGCCGGCGATATGCTGGGTGCTGCCGATGCCGGATGAGGCGAACTTGAATTCATCCGGTTTGGCCTTCATCAACGCGATCAACTCCTTCACATCGCGTGCCGGCACATTGGCGTTGACCGCCAGCACGTTGGGCACGGTGACGATCAGCGCGATCGGCGTCAGGTCCTTGATCGG
>JAYVWK010000120.1:0-12640 GCA_043786185.1 Burkholderiales bacterium | reverse complement strand
CTGCGGCCAGCGCGTGAACGGCGTTGCAACGCGCGCCGACAAGTTAGCCGTGTACATCGGCGAGGGCGCGGCCACCACCCCTGAATTTGAAGCTGACCTGCTGGTGGCGGCCGACGGCATTCGCTCGGCCGTGCGCGCGCAGCACTATCCACGGCTGGCGCTGGCCGGCAACGGCTGGATGATGTATCGCGGCGTCACCCGCGGCGCGCCTTTCTTGTCCGGCAGCTCGATGGTGATCATCGGCGACGAACATTTGCGCGTGGTGGTCTATCCGATCGAACCTGGTGTGAACAACTGGCTGCTGGTGCGACCGTCCGACGCGAGAGGCAGCGAGCTTGGAAACTGGAACCGGCAGGTCGCCCCGCACTCACTGGCTGCCTGCGTCGCCGACTGGCGCTTCGACTGGCTGGACGTGCCCACGATGGTGGCCGGCGCCGACATCGCGTGGGAGTATCCGATGGCGGACTTCGACCCCTTGCCGCGCTGGGTGTTCGGCCGCGTGGCGCTGTTGGGCGATGCCGCGCACGCCATGTATCCGTTCGGCTCCAACGGCGCCTCGCAGGCGATTCTCGACGCCCGTGTGCTGGCTTTTCATCTGGCTGCGCATGCCGGGCCGAACGTGCAAACCCCGGACGTCGATGCCGCGCTCACCGCCTACCAGGCCGAACGACTGCCGGTGGCAAGCGCGGTGCAACTGGCCAACCGGCGCCAGGCCGGCGACGTGATGGCCAAGGTGGGAGCGCTGGTCAGGCAAAATGCGCATGCCAGTGCACAAGCGGAATTAAAGGAAGTCGAGGCGCGCTACAAACGCTTGGCCGGCTTCGATGCCGAAACCCTCAACACACGCGCCTCGTGGAGCGTGCAGCGCGACGCCCCCTTGCCCACCTGACCATCGCTCAATCCATGCAAAAGCAATCCCTCTCGCATATCCGTGTGCTCGACATGTCGCGCGTACTCGCCGGCCCCTGGTGCACGCAGAACCTGGCCGATCTTGGTGCCGAAGTGATCAAGATCGAACGCCCCGTGCAGGGCGACGATACGCGCGGCTGGGGTCCGCCATGGATCAAGGACCAAGCCGGTGCCGATACCCGCGATTCGACTTATTTCGCGGCCACCAACCGCGGCAAGAAATCGATCGCCATCGATATCGCGCGCCCGGCGGGCCAGGCGCTGATCCGCGAACTGGCGGCGTCGAGCGATGTGCTGATCGAGAATTACAAGGTCGGCGACCTGAAGCGCTACGGCCTCGATTACGCCAGCTTGTCGGCACTCAATCCGCGCCTGGTGTACTGCTCGGTCACCGGCTACGGCCAGGACGGCCCATCAGCCCACAAGCCCGGTTACGACTTCGTGTTCCAGGCCATGGGCGGGTTGATGAGCGTCACCGGTGAGGCCGAAGGCAGCGCCGGCGCCAGCGCGCAGAAGGTCGGCATCGCCATTGCGGATGTGACCACCGGCATGTATGCCACCGTGGCGATCCTGGCGGCACTCAACTACCGCAGCCAATCAGGCGTCGGCCAGTACATCGACATGGCGCTGCTCGACTGCATCGTGGCCCTGGGCGGCAACCAGGTGACCGGCTATTTCGCCAGCGGCAAGATCCCGCAGCGCTATGGCAATGCGCACGCCAGCCTGGTGCCCTATCAGGTGTTCGACACCGCCAACGGCCAACTGGTGGTGGCGGTTGGCAACGATGTGCAGTGGCAACGCTATTGCGAGGCCATCGGCCGCCCGGATCTGGCCGCCGACGAGAAATGGCGCCGGGTCAGCCAGCGCATCGTCGGGCGCCTGCAACTGGTGCCCGACCTGTGCAACACCATGGCCACTCGCACCACGCAGGACTGGATCGGCCGGCTCGAGGCCGCCGACGTGCCGTGCGGGCCGATCAACAACTACGCCCAGGTATTCGAGGATCCGCAGGTCATGCACCGCGGCCTCAGGGTCCAAGTGCCGCGCGCCGCCGGCGGCACGGTCGCCACCATCGCCAGCCCGTTGCGCCTGTCGGCGACGCCGATCAACTATGACAAGGCGCCGCCGCTGCTGGGCGAGCATACCGAGCAGGTGCTGACACAGGTTCTGGGTCGCGACGCCGCGCAGATCGCGGCGTTGCGCGCCGATGGCATCGTCTAGGCAGTGGCGGCGCGGCGACGATTACTTGCGGTTGTGCGACACCACGTAGGCGGTCCCGGTTTCGTTGGGCGCCGGCTCCATGCGCACCGGCTGGCCGCAAGCGGGGCAGTCGGCGTAATGCTCGGTGCCGATTTGAACCACCAGCGGATCGCCGCGATCGCTTCCGAACGCGTGCTCGTCCAGCCGTTTCGCCTTGAAGATGACCGCGTTGCAATGCGGGCAATGCTGATCCATTTGCGCCCTCCTATGGATGCGTCGGCAAGCTGGCACCCACGCTCAACCGTGGCGCTACCCGACAGACCGTTGCGACTCAGTGGCGCGGAATCACCACCTGGACGTGCTCGCGACTGACGTTCAAGAACGGCTCGTTGAGCAGCAGGCGCCCGCCGAGGTCGGCCACTTCGGCGTCGATCACGGCAATGAATGCCTTGGCCTCGATCATGAAATCGGTGAGGCGCGCGCCGGGCAGGAGTTCGACATAGCCCTTGATCCGATAGGTGCCGGTCAGAATCGTCACCTTGGTTCTGCTGTTGTCATCCGTTTTCATCGCACTTTGCCTCGATTCGCAATATTCCGATGACCGCAAGCGTACGGCAAAAGCACCCGCGGCACTTTGACCCAAATCAAAACGCGCCCTCGCGCCACGGGTCATGCTTGCGGCTCACGCTCACGCACGCATGCTGCAATCACGCAAGCAAACCGCAATGGAGACGCCATGAGCTATCGCAACATTCTTCTGCACCTTGATTCCCTGGCGGCCTGCCGCCACCGCGTTGCACTCGCGCTTGATCTGGGCGAGCGCTTTGGCGCCCGCATCACCGGCGTGGCCCCCACCGGCACGCTGGCAATGCCGTATGCGATGGAAGTGGCGCCGCCAGGCGAGCTGATGGCCGAGTGGCAGGAGACCCTGCAAAGGCAGGCACGCAAGGCCGCCGACGCGTTCGAGGCGTCCGCCCGACAAGCCGGCTTTGTGCGGGTCGAAACACGGGTGGCCGAGGGCGGCGATATTCCGGCGATCACGCAGGCGGCCCGCTACGCCGACCTGGTGGTGATCGGCCAGGACGATCCGGCCGACCGTGCCATTGACCAAGGCGAAATGTCCGCAGGCGAGGTGGTTCTCGGCTGCGCGCGCCCGGTGCTGGTGGTGCCCTACATCGGCGCTGCAGCCGGCTTCGGCAAGCACGTTCTGGTCGCGTGGAACGGCAGCCGCGAAGCCAGCCGCGCGGTCACCGACGCGTTGCCGCTGTTGAAAAGGGCGCAGCGAGTGACGGTGATGGCGGTCAACCCGCAGATCGACCTGCGCGGCCACGGCCAACTGCCGGGCGCGGACCTGGCGACGTTTCTGGCGCAGCATGAGGTCAGGGTCGAGGTGCAAGCCGACCGCGGCGCGCAAACCGATGTCGGTGAAGAATTGCTGTCACGCATCGCCGATCTCGACATCGACCTGCTGGTGATGGGCGCCTATGGCCACAGCCGGGCGCGCGAATGGGCCTTCGGCGGCGTTACCCGCACGATCCTGCAAAGCATGACCGTGCCGGTGCTGATGTCGCACTGAAACCGGCACCGCCGGCCTCTAGCCCTACCTTCGCGTAAAGGCATTGCAAATCGACGGACACCGTTGTCATTCATGGCTTAGCGGGTCGAGCGGTAGTACATGAAAGAATATCGGGAAACCAGCGTTCCAAATCAAAGACCTTCACCGCACGGCGCTGCTCGGCGGTCAGCGCCGGTGCCAGCATCACTGTGCGCGGTCGTCCGGCACCGCCGGTGGTCGTGCGCACCAAGGTCGCGCGAATTTCCCCCAGGCTTTCCATCGTCTTGCGGGCGGAGGCGTCCGCGCCAAGTGCGATCTTTGCCAGACTCACCAGCATTAATCCGATAACGGTGGCGAAGGTGTGCAGGCGCAGCGACCCATCCGTCCACTGATGCGATGGTCCCCATGGCACCACACCACCCTTCTTCGCCCTGCGGAACATCTCCTCGACATTCCACTGGCCGCGGAAGGCGTGCACGATCCGCCCGGTGCTCCAGTTGTGTTGATCGGTGCACAGCACCCGTCGACCGAGACGGGTCGTCTCCAACTGGCGACGCAACGCGGCATCGACGCGCCATTGCAAGGTTGGCGCCTTCTCGGTTCCGCCGATGCTGGTCACAACGAATCTCGACAGGTGTTCGCGGGCCAGCGCCTGCTTGACGCGTTGCGCCAGGATGTTCCCCGCAATCCGCCCCGTTTCGGTCAGCCGCTCAAGCTTGGCCAGTTCCACCTTGGCTTTACGCAGGGCCGCCGCGATGCCGCGTTTCTGCCCCGCCAGCAGTTCTTCGCTTTCCACCACAACGAGCGTTCGGTCCAAGGCTCCGACCGCAGTGCGGATGCGCGCTGCGCGCACGTCGCTGAGTTTGCCTGAGAGAGGCTTCATGGCACCGCGCCGCGCCACCATCTGCAACGCTTCTTCCGCAGCATTGTGTCCGAGCGGCAACGAGATCAGGCTGTAGTAGCCGGCGCTGTCGAGGTACAGTTCCAGTTGCGGACTCCAGAACCCGCCGTCGCGGACCAGTGTGCGCTGCGCCGGGCGCGCGCGATCCTCTGTCTGCGCCAGCGCCTCGTGCAAATCTTTCAACCCCTTCAGGCACGCCCCCAGCACACCTTGGTCCGAGCCGTTGCCGCTATAGGTCCGATACAGCAGCGGCACGCGCCCGGTCTCGCTGACCAGCAGACCCAGTCCGACCACTCGCAAATCGCTCCTCTTGCTCTTGGCGTGGCCACGTCGGGCCAGTTCCCCCGCGGTCAGCGTGGCGATGTGGGTGTCAAAGTTGGTCGTATCGAACGCCAGAACGTCGGTGGCCAGATCGAAACGCGCGACGGCCGCCTTCGAGATCGCCACCTGCGCCCGTTCCAGATCATCCTCGGTAACCTGCTGCGCCACGCGATGAAAAGCCTGCCCGCTAAAGGCCGTGCCTGGCAAACACGACAGCAGCGCTCCGCAGCCGTCCAGAAATTCGCCCAGATCGCGCTTCGGTCCCGGCGCGCACGCCCGCTGGATCGCCACCGCCACCGCCAACTCGCCCACCGATGGGCCATCCTTGGCGCCTACTTTGCCGCAGGCTCGGTCGATGTGGCCGATCAGGTCCAACTGTTCGGCAACCCAGACCAGGGCTCCAACATCGCCGAGCGCGCGCGTGCCCACGGTACGGGTGGCGCGCAGATCCGCGACAGGCGGCGGCGCTGCCGGCCCCAGCACGACCTGGCGCGCCACGGAGCGGCCGCGGACCGGATCCCACACCGACTGGGCGGCGATGCGGTAGCGATGGCCGTTGACTTCGCGCTCAAATACATGCATATTCTTTCATGTAAACATATTGCGCAGCAAAAATCAAGCAGCCTTCTCTGATTTGCAAGACTTCACGGCCCCACTTCGCTCTTTTCGTGCGAAGGTAGGGCTAGGTCATGGCCGGCCTGCAGGGCTGACCAGGATCGAGCCCACATTTTCGCCAATCGTCGGTTTGCTTGATATTGGTCAAGCCAACGCGCCTGGGCAAGCTTAGTCTGTGCAGGCCGCCACTCAAATGCGGCAAGCCGCTGCAAGCAGCGCAAGCGATCAATCGAACGGCACGGGAAGCGCCATGCAAACGAGAACCGGGTGGGATATCGATGCAGCCGACTTCCCGCGCAAGGGCCCGGCGGAGTCGCGCGCCTGGTTCGCCCTGCGCTATGCCACGCTGGCGCCGTCCAGCCACAACTCGCAGCCATGGCGCTTCATGGTCAATGGCGACACCATTTCCCTCTTGGCCGACCGCACCAGAAGCCTGCCGGTGGTCGATCCATACGACCGCGAACTGATCATCAGCTGCGGCGCCGCCCTGCTCAACCTGAGAGCCGCGCTGGCGCATTTTGGCTACGGGTTCGAGATCGACCTGTTTCCCGCTGAGCTCGAACCCGATCTGCTCGCCCGCGTGCGCATGCTGGAAGGCACGCCGGTGGACGCAGGCCTGTCACACCTGTTCCCCGCCATTCCCCGGCGCGCCACCAATCGCGGGCCGTTCAGCCCCATCGCGGTACCCGATAGTGTTTGCGCCGCCATGTGCGCCGAAGCCGCTGCCGAAGGCATTGCGGCGCGGCCGGTGACAACCACTTTGCAACGCAAACAAGTGGCCACGCTGATCGCCCAGGCCGACCAGTCGCAGTTCGCGGACGTGCGCTTCCGGCGCGAGCTGGCGGCGTGGATCCATCCGCAACGTGCGAGCGACGGCATGCCCGCGCACGCGTTCGGCGTGCCGCAACTGATGGATTTCGAAACGCCACTCACCGCGATGGTGATCCGGTCCTTCGATCTGGGCAACGGCGTGGCCGCGCGCGACGTAGAGGTGGTGAGCGGATCGCCCTTGCTGCTGTGCTTTTCGACCCGGCAGGACAACGCGCCGGCCTGGCTCGCCACCGGCCAGGCGCTGCAGCGGCTCCTGCTGCTGGCCAGGCTCGAAGGCTACGACGCCTCGTACCTGAACCAGCCGATCGAGGTACCCGAATTGCGGGAGCACTTGCGCGAAACGCTGCAAACCGAGCCCTACCCGCAACTCCTGATCCGCGTCGGCCGCGGCGAGTTCGCGGCGCATACGCCGCGCCGACCCTTTGACCAAGTGGCCAGTTGAACCCAGCGGTCGCCGCGGCCAGCGGCGATCCTTGAACCCGAGGTAAGCAAGATGACGAATCACCAGACTGACAACGCTGCGCGCGACGCCGCCGCGCAATCGTGCCCCCTCGCCGCTGCGCGGATGCCCGGCCACGACCTCACACACACCGGAATACTGCCGCAGCTATGCATCACGCCGGCGCAAATGCGGGACATGACCGCGCAGACGGCCTACTACATGGCCCAGCAGCGCGGATTCGCCCCGGGTCACGAGCTGGAGGACTGGCTGGCGGCCGAAGAGGAAGTTCTGTCGAACCTGATGTAAGGCCTCGCGCCGCAGGCAGACGCGTGCACGTTGCCGGTTCGCCGATCCCTGCTTGGGAAATCGCGGCCCGGTCGCCAAGAGACACCGGAGCCCGACACCGCATCACGCATCTGCTTGAGCTTGATCAACACATGGCCTGACGCGAATCGCAAAATAGGCGCTCATCTCCCACCAGCCAGGAGTGGCACATCATGGACAGCAAACTTCTCGTTTTTCACGATGACGCACGCAACCGGGTGATGCGCGGCGTCGAACAGCTCGCCAACGCGGTGCGCATGACGCTGGGCCCGAAAGCCCGCACCGTGATCCTCGAACGCCCCTACGGACCGCCGCTGATCATCAACTCGGGCGTCGCGGTGGCCCGCGAAATCGTGCTGTCCGACCCGGTCGAGAATCTCGGCGCCCAGCTCGCGCGCGAGGTCGCCAGCCGCACCTCGGATGTGGCCGGCGACGGCACCACCACCGCGACGGTGCTGGCGCACAGCATCGCGCGCGAAGGCATGAAGTATGTGACCGAGGGCGTCAACCCGCTTGACTTGAAGCGCGGCATCGACCTGGCGGTCGATTGCGTGGTGGCCGACCTCAAGGCCGCCGCGCGGCCGTGCACCGCGAAGATCGAGATCACCCAGGTGGCCAGCATCTCGGCCAACAACGACGCCTCGATCGGTGAACTGGTGGCCAACGCGATCGAAAAAGTCGGCAAGGACGGCGCGGTCACCGTCGAGGACGGCACCGGCCTCCTGAGCGAGCTGGAGATCGTCGAAGGCATGCAGTTCGACCGCGGTTACCTGTCGCCGTATTTCATCAACAGCGACAAGCAGCGTGCGATCCTGGAAGACCCTTTCGTCCTCCTCACCGACCGCAAGTTGTCTTCGATCAAGGACCTGCTGCCGATCCTCGAACAGACCGCGCAGGCCGGCAAGCCGCTGCTGGTGATCGCCGAGGAAGTCGAGGGTGAGGCGCTGGCGACGCTGGTGGTCAACGCGGTGCGCGGCGTGATCAAGGTATGCGCGGTCAAGGCGCCCGGATTCGGCGATCGCCGCAAGGCCATGCTCGAGGACATCGCCGTGCTCACCGGAGCGACGGTGGTGTCGGAGGAAATCGGATTGGCGCTGGACAAGGCGAAGATCGAGAACCTCGGCCGCGCCAAGCGGATCGAAATCGACAAGGACAACACCACCATCGTCGGCGGCCATGGCGATGCCGCCAGGATCCGCGACCGCATCGCGGCGCTCCGCGACCAGGTCGAAGCCAGCACCAGCACCTATGACAAGGAGAAATTGCAGGAGCGCGCGGCCAAGTTGTCCGGCGGCGTGGCCCTGCTCAAGGTGGGCGCCGCCACCGAAACCGAGTTGAAGGAACGCAAGGCGCGCGTCGAGGATGCGCTGCACGCGACGCGCGCGGCGATGGAGGAAGGCGTGCTGCCCGGCGGTGGCGTGGGCCTGCTGCGCGCGCGTGCCGCGCTCAAGGCCTTGCGCGGCGCCAACGAAGACCAGAACCTGGGCATCCGCATCGTCGCGCGCGCGCTCGAAACGCCGCTGCGCCAGATCGCCGAAAACGCCGGCGCCGACGCCTCGGTGGTGGTGGCGGCGGTCGCGCGCCGCAAGGGCGCCTACGGCTACAACGCCGCCACCGGCAAGTATGGCGACCTGGTGACGATGGGCGTGCTCGACCCCTGCAAGGTCACGCGCACCGCGCTGCAAAACGCGGCGTCGATCGCCAGCCTGCTCCTGACCACCGACTGCGTGGTGGTCAACAAGCCGAAAAAGGAAAGTCAGTCGCCGGCGCAGCCACAGATGGAGCCGGAGTTCTGAGCGCGGCCCAGGCGTCACCCCGGGCGCCGGCCAGGAGGAGATAGGCAGCATGAGCAGCGGCGAAACCTGTATCCATCTGGATGTCTGCCCCTACCGCAAGCTGGAAGCCTTGCCGCCGGTGGCGCAGTACACGCGCCAGACCCTCGCGATCATCCTGGCTGGCGGCCGCGGCGAACGCCTGGGCCGGCTGACCGACTGGCGCGCCAAACCGGCCGTGCCCTTCGGCGGCAAGTTCCGCATCATCGATTTCGCTCTGTCGAACTGCGTCAATTCGGGCATCCGGCGCATCGGCATCTGCACCCAGTACAAGGCGCAGAGCCTGATCCGCCACGTGCAGCTCGGCTGGGGTTTCCTCGAGGGGCGTTTCGACGAGTTCGTCGAACTGCTGCCGGCGCAGCAGCAGATCACGCAGTCCTGGTACCAGGGCACGGCCGACGCGGTCTATCAGAACCTCGATGTACTGCGCCGCCACAACCCACGCTACGTGGTGGTGCTGGCCGGTGATCACGTCTACAAGATGGACTACAGCCGCATGCTGGCCGAGCACGTGGCGCGCGGCGCCGACATGAGCATCGCCTGCGTCGAGGTGCCGCTGGCGGAAGCCGCGCAATTTGGCGTGATGGGCGTGGATCGCGATTTCCGGGTCACCGGGTTCGCAGAAAAGCCGGCAGCGCCGACACCCCTGCCCGGACGCACGGACGTGGCACTAGCAAGCATGGGCATCTACATTTTCGGCGCGGATTTCCTGTACCGCCAGTTGCGCCAGGATGCCGGCGATCCGGCGTCCTCGCACGACTTCGGGCGCGACATGATCCCGCGCCTGATCGCCGGCGACGAAGCGCGCGTGTTCGCGCACCATTTCGCCGGCTCCTGCGTCAACATGCATGACGGCGTGCCCTACTGGCGCGATGTCGGCACCATCGACGCCTACTGGGCCGCCAACATGGAACTGACGCGTGTCACGCCGGCACTCAACCTCTACGACGACAGTTGGCCGATCTGGACCCGCCAGGAACAGTTTCCGCCGGCGAAGTTCGTGTTCGACGACGACGACCGGCGCGGCCATGCGGTCGATTCCCTGGTGTCGGGTGGCTGCATCGTAAGCGGCGCCACGGTCAGGCGCTCGGTCCTGTTCTCGGCGGTGTTCGTGCACGACCATGCCCTGGTCGAGGATTCGGTAGTGTTGTCCGGCGCCACCATCGGTGCAGGCGCGGTGCTCAAGCGGGTGGTGCTGGACCGTCGCTGCCAGGTTCCGCCCGGCATGCGTATCGGTGTGGATGCGGCCGCCGACCGCCAACGCTTCCAGGTGAGCGAGGGCGGCATCACCCTGGTCACACCGGAGATGCTCGGGCAGAACATTCACGAAATGCCCTGAGGGTCACACCGGACGCGCCTTCGCACCGGGACTGACAGCGCGCAGGAACAAAAGTCCCGGCCGAAAAAAGCCGGCAGCAAGCCGGCTTGAATTTACTTCGGCCGGCGCAGGCTCAAGTACCACGCCCCCACAAGCCGCAGTAACGGCGCGCCACGAACGGCAAGCCGTTGGCGTAACCGGGCATGCTTTCGTATTTCGGCAGCTTGAATTCCTTTTCCGCGGTGTCCCAGCACTTGCCCTCTTGCGCGAGCTTTTTCATCTCGGCCGAGGCGTCCTGCAGCAGGGTCAACTGTTCCTGCACGTCCTTCTTGGTGCCCAGGCGGTCGCCGGGGCCGGGGTGGCCCGGAATCAGGCGCTCCCAGTCCATCGCCAGCACCTGCTTCATGAAGGCTTCGGTCTCGAAAGGATGGAAGTCGATGATGCCGCGCCCGGGGAAAGACCCGACCGGAATGGTATCGACCACGAAAATGATCTTCTCTTTCGGCAGGCGCATCACCAGGGTCGAATCCGAATGGTTCAGGCCATGGTAGGTGAGCTCCAGCCGGGTACCACCGAGCGTGATCACGCGCCCGCCGTCGCCCACCGATTCATCCGGCAGCACCGTATGCGGATCCTTCAGTTCGTGCAGCCGCTTCCAGGCCTGGCGGTGTGCGACAAAAGTGGCACCGGCGTCCTTGAAGACCTTGCCGCCGGCGATGTGGTCGTAATGGTGGTGGCTGTAGATCACATAGCGGATCGGCTTGTCGGTGATCTTGCGGATCTCGTTCAGGTAGGCCTGGCCACCGGTCGGCCGGCCATAGGCCACCGGATCGGTGACGATCACGCCTTCGCTGGTAACCACGAACATCGCCTGATGGCCGACGTTGCGGAAAACGTAAACGCCCTCGGTGCCTTCGACCTTGGTGGTCTGGATCGGCGGGCGCGCGGCCGGTTGCGCCTGTGCCAACCCGACCAACGCCCAAGCGAAAACGGCGCTACCGAACCACTTCATTGCCTTGCCTGCCATGGAACCTCCTGTTGATGGATCGTGGATTGTGGCAGCAGACCCGCAGCCCGCGCCAATGGGTATACACCCATGCATTCAGTGTATTCCGGCCGCCGGGCGCAAACCAGCCTCTCGAAAACCCTACCCCTTCGCTTCAGCAATCGTGCTGAAATACCGCCCATCGCGCATAATCGAATACAGCATCCGACATTTCCAACCCGACCAGGAGCCAACACCATGATTACCGAACTCGTGCTTTTCGACCTGCCGCCCGGCATCAGCCGCGACCAGGTGATGGCCGGCATGCGCGCCACCGCGCCGGCCTGGCGCGCCAACACCGAACTGGTGCGCAAGAACTATCTGTATGACGCCGCGGCCGGCCAGGCCGGTGGCGCCTACCTGTGGCCCTCGATCGAGGCGGCGCAGCGCGGGCACGACGCCGCATGGTGCGCGCGGATCAAGCAGATGTACGGCAGCGAGCCGGTGATCCGCTACTTCGAAACGCCGCTGATCGTCGACAACGCGCAGGACCAGTTGATCGAGGAATTCGTTTAGGCCGCTGATGCCGGCACGGCCGGGTCGGGCGCCAGTCCCAGCAGCCTGGCCGCATTGCCGCCGGTGATCGCGGCGAGGTCCGCACCGGCCACGCCCGCTTCACGCAGCCAGCCTGCGGGATCCTTCTCGCCCACCGGATAGTCGCTGCCCATCACCAGTCGATCGGCCCCGACGCGCGCCAGCAGCACTTGCAGCACCTGCGGGTCGTAGACACAGGTGTCGTAGTGAAAGGACCGCAGAAAGTCTGAGGGCTGGCGCCCGCCGGTATTGCGCACCGTATCGGGCCGGTTGACGGTGTTGCGGTCCATGCGCCCCATGTAGTGCGGGAAGTAGCCGCCGCCGTGCGCCATCACCACCTTGAGGCCCGGATGCCTGGTCATCACGCCTTCGTAGATGAGCGAGGCCATGGCCTTGGCCTCTTCGATCGATTGGCCGGCCGAATTCCACAAGGCGTAACGCTGGAACCATGGGTCGCGCACGCCTTCGGGGTGTACCCACACCGT
Source organism: Burkholderiales bacterium (assembly GCA_043786185.1). Classification (GTDB taxonomy): domain Bacteria; phylum Pseudomonadota; class Gammaproteobacteria; order Burkholderiales; family JAEUOS01; genus JAEUOS01. The sequence continues at coordinate 328 of JAYVWK010000120.1, read as the reverse complement.
GATGTCCGCGGCTGCCACCGCTTCCCAGAACGGATGAAACAGCGGATCGCCGATGTAGACGCCCTTGTAGGACGACGAGAGGTTGACCACCTTCAAGCCGAGCGAACCCACCGCGCGCGAAAGCTCACCCAGCGCCAGTGCGACATCCTGCAGGGGCAGCACGCAACTCCCGACAAAGCGCCGCGGATGGCGTGCGACCCAATCGGCCGCCTGATCGTTGCAACGCCGGCATAGCGCAAGATCGGTGGCAGGCTCCGCCCACGAGGTGCCCTGGAGCACAGTACTGGCACTGACCACCGCGATATCGATGCCGCGCGCGTCCATGTCC
>JAYVWK010000119.1:0-9472 GCA_043786185.1 Burkholderiales bacterium | reverse complement strand
CACGCCTGTCGCAGCCGTGGCGCCGTCAAGCGTGGGCTCCGACGTCGCTACGGCTGCGGCAGTGGCACCGCCAGCGCCGCGTGCGGGAATCGCGCTGATCCTGCCGGCCAAGGCATCCTCCTTCGGGCGCGCCGCGCAACTGGTGCGCCAGGGCTTCATGGCGGCGCGCGGCGTGGCGCTGGACAAGCCGGAGGTGCGCATCTTCGAAACCGACGGCAGCGCAGACAGCGTGCGCGACGCGCTTGCCAAGGCCGTGGCCAGCAATGCCGCCGTTATCGTGGGCCCGCTGACCAAGGCCGATGTTGGCGCCATCCTCAAGTTGCCGCTGCTGCTGCCGACGCTGGCTCTCAACACCCCTGATGGCGATGCGGCACTGCCGCGCAACATGTTCGCCTTGTCGCTCAACACAGAGTCGGAAGCGCGTGCTGCCGCTGCCGCCGCATTTCGCAGCGAGGCGCCGGTGGCGGTGGTCGTGACCACCGTCGCGCCGCTGGCACGCCGCGCGGCGGCGGCGTTCGCGGACGCCTGGATCAAGCTCGGAGGCAGTATCAAGGAAAGTGTGGAGTTCACGGGGAGTCTCGGACGCGTGCGGCAGGCAGTCGAGCGGGCGCGTGGCGACCTGGTTTTTCTGGCGGCCGATGCCGAGCGTGCGCGGCTGCTGCGCCCCTATCTTGGCCGCAATACGCAAGTCATCGCCACCTCCCAGGTGTTTGCCGGCGCGCCCAAGGTCGAAACTCAAAAGGCCCATGATCTCAACGGGCTGCGCTTTTTCGACATGCCGTGGCTGCATCAGCCGGATCATGCCGCGACCATGGTGTTTCCGCGACCCGAAGGGCATATCTCGCCCGACCTTGAAAGACTGTACGCGCTGGGGATCGATGCTTTCCGGATCGCCGGCGAACTTGCGCAGGCGCGCACCGACTTCCTAGTCGACGGAGTCACCGGCAACCTGAGCGTGCAGCCAGGTTTGATCGGGCGCCTGCCGCTGCAGTTGGAATACCGCAACGGCAGGGCCACGCCCCTGGCGGGCGTTGACCAGAAGTGAAGCAGCGGCAGGCCAGCCGGCAGGCAGCCGGGCAGTTGGGAGAGGATCTGGCGCTGGCGTATCTCAAAGCGCGTGGCCTGACGTTGCTGGAGCGCAACTTCCGCTGTCGTATGGGCGAGATCGATCTGGTGATGCGTGATGGCGCATCGATCGTGTTTGTCGAGGTGCGGCTGCGCACTCCGGGTGCCTACGCAAGCGCGGCCGAGAGCATCGATGCGCATAAGCAGAAACGCATTGTCGCCGCCGCGGGTCTTTATCTGGCTGGGCGCGCGGAGGCGCCGTGCCGCTTCGATTGCGTCCTGCTGGAGCATGCGCGCAGCGATTCGATCCGCTGGATCAAGGGGGCGTTCGACGCCTGAACCCCGAGCCGGCCGGATATAATCCACGGATGAACCAGATTGGTGCGCCAGCCGCTTTTTCCCCGATTTCCCCGGCCCGACTTGAGCAGCGGGTCCGCGCCCAGTTCGAATCAAGTGCCGCGACCAAGCGTAGCGCTGTCGACGCCATGGCCGTCGGAATCGCGCGCGCGGTCGAGGCAATGGTTTCCGCGTTGAACGGTGGCCACAAGATTCTTGCCTGCGGCAATGGCGGCTCGGCCGGCGACTGCCAGCATTTCGCCGCCGAACTGGTGGGCCGTTTCGAGCGTGAGCGGCCGGGTCTGGCCGCGCTGGCCCTGACGACCGACTCTTCGATTCTCACAGCGGTGGCCAACGATTACGACTACAGCCAGGTGTTTGCCAAGCAGGTACAGGCGCTCGGCCAGCCGGGCGATGTGCTGCTGGCGATCTCGACCAGCGGTAACTCGGCCAACGTGATCGCTGCCATCGAAGTCGCGCAGCGCCGCGGCCTCTTCGTGGTGGTGCTGTCGGGCAAGGGCGGCGGCGCGATGCGCGCGCTGTTGCGCGCAACCGACATCGAGCTTTGCGTGCCGGCCGATCGCACCGCACGCATTCAGGAAGTCCACCTGCTGACCGTGCACTGCCTGTGCGACGGTATCGATAGCCTTTTGCTGGGAGAAGATCAATGAACTCACGCCTGGTCCTCACATTGGCAATGCTTGCAGCGACCTTGCCCGCGCTGCAAGGCTGTTTTCCGCTCGTGGCCGGCGGCATCGCGGCCGGCGCGCTGGCGATCGATGACCGGCGTACCCTGGCTACGCAGGCCGAGGACAAGACGATTTTCGCCAAGGCGGAAACCCGGATCATCGAACGCCTGGGCAACCAGGTGCACATCAACATCACCAGTTTCAACCGGCGTGTCCTGCTGACCGGCGAAGTACCCGACGAGCGGACGCGTACCGAGGCCGAGCGCATCGCAGGCGGCGTGGAAAACGTGGCGATTGTCGTCAATGAACTGCAGATCGCCGGCATTTCTTCGCTCACCGCCCGCACCAACGATGCGATCATCACCAGCAAGGTCAAGGGCAATTTCGTCGATGAACGCGAGGTCCAGGCCAATGCGTTCAAGGTGGTGACCGAAGCCTCGGTGGTATACCTGATGGGCTTGGTGACGCGCGCCGAGGGCGATCGGGCAGCGGCTGTGGCCGCGCGCACCAGCGGCGTGAAGCAGGTGGTCAAGGTGTTCGACTATGTGCCGCTGGCGCCGCGGCCGGCCGCGGCCAAGTAGTAATGGCACAAGGGTGCCGTAGCTCGCTGGCAGCCGGCGACCCCGCGGCGGGTTCGCCGTACACTTGAACGCCGCGGGGCGCAGCGCAGATGGCTTTAACCGGCTTGGCGTTTCAACCAGCGCATCAAGCTGCCCACGAGCAGGTCGAAAAATTGCGCGCCATCAAACGCTTGATGGATTGCGGCTTCCGGCCGGGCAAGATCATTCATCACGCGGTTGCCAAGTGGCGCGAGCGGCTCATCTGCCGAGTGCGGTCGACCGTATCTGGATGACATGCGTGGCGAGCGTTTTCGTGGCAACGGGTTAGCCATGATGTAATGAAGACTCTGGAGCGCTTGAGGGGCGTTCCGCGCAATGTGGTTCGCAGTCCAGCGTGATTGCTGGCCCAGCTTGATTCCCTGTAGTCGTGGCGTCGCAGGGCTTTGCTAGAATTCATCGCATATTGATGGCGTAGCCTCCGTTAAAGAGCGCCGCGCACGGGAGCTAAACATGCTGTATCCGGAGTTGTTCAAGACCCTCGAGGCCGTGCGTTGGAACATGGAAACCGATGTCCCATGGGAGTCCTTCGACCCCGCGCGCCTGTCCGAAGAACAGGCGCGCACGATCAAGATGAATGCCATCACCGAATGGGCGGCGTTGCCGGCCACCGAGATGTTTTTGCGTGACAACGCCGACGATTCCGACTTTTCGGCTTTCATCAGCGTATGGTTTTTCGAAGAGCAGAAGCATTCGCTGGTGCTCATGGAATACTTACGCCGCTTCAGCCCAAGCTTTGTGCCGACCGAGGCGGAATTGCATGCGGTGCGCTTCAAGTTCGATCCGGCGCCGGCGCTTGAAACACTGATGCTGCATTTTTGCGGCGAGATCAGGCTGAACCACTGGTATCGGCGCGCCTCCGATTGGCATACCGAACCGGTGATCAAGCACATCTATGGCCTGATCTCGCGCGACGAGGCGCGTCACGGCGGCGCATATCTGCAATACATGAAGCGCGCGATCGGCCGCTTCGGCGATCAGGCGCGTGCTTCATTCGCCAAAATCGGTGTGCTGATGGCTTCGAGCAATCGCACTGCGCAGGCCCTGCACCCCACCAATCTGCATGTCAACCAATCGATGTTTCCCAATGACACGGTGCAATCGAAGCTGCCAGATCCTTCATGGCTGGAGCACTGGCTTTCCGGCCAGATCGACTTCAATCGGGAATGGGAAAACAAAGTGGTCGAACGCATTTTGCACAACGCCTCGATCCTGTTTGATCGCACGTTCGAGTCGGTGCAGGATCTCAACAAGTATCGCAAGGAAGTCACGCGCCGTTTGAGCGCGAAGCTGGGCGAGACCCTGGCGCCGCCGCCGCTTGCGACCTGAAGGGGCGCGCTGCGGGGTGCGCCGGTAAAATACAAACGGCTGCGGTTTTTCCGCAGCCGGCAACCGCCGCAGTGCGGATATCAGGTTCAAATCACCATGCCCATCAAGTTTTTTTACGGCTCCGGTTCGCCGCCGGCCTGGCGCGTCTGGCTGGCGCTGGAATACAAGGGCCTGGCTTATGACCTGCGCGTGTTGTCCTTCGATGCCGGCGACACCCGTCGGGCGGATTTTCTCGAGGTCAACCCGCGTGGCCGGGTGCCGGCCATCGTCGATGGCGAGTTCGCCTTATATGAGGCCAACGCGATCGTCGAGTACATTGAAGAACAATACCCGGCGACCCGGCAATTGTTTCCCGGCACTACCCGCGATCGTGCACGGGTGCGGCGCTGGATCTCGGAGATCGACGACGATTGCGTGCGCACCATTCACGACCTCGGCACCGCGGTCTCCGCGGCCAAGAAGCATGGCGATGACGCAGGCATCGCTGCTGCGCGCCAGGCGGTGTTGAAGGAATTGATGCTCGTAGCCGGCCTGATGCAGGGCGACTACCTGGCCGGGGGCGGGCCGACCGCAGCCGATTTCGCGCTCTATCCCTCGCTGGCATTGCTCGCCCGCTATGATGGGCGCAACGCCGAGATTGGCTTAGTCGAGGCGTGCCCGCAACGCCTGCGCGACTGGATGGCGCGCATTGAAGCCCTGCCGTTCCTCGCCGCGACTGTTCCGCCGCACTGGAAAGCCAGGTGACAGACGTTGGCACGGCGCCCGGCTGCGAAGCGAAGTTGTGTCCCCTGGCCGATCTGGCCGCGCGCGCAGCGACCTTGCCACGCCCGCTGGTGTTCACCAACGGCGTGTTCGACTTGTTGCATCGCGGTCATGTGACCTACCTGGCGCAGGCGCGCGCGCACGGTGCCAGCCTGATCGTGGCAGTCAACAGCGATGCGTCGGTGAAGCGACTGGGCAAGGGCGATGACAGGCCGATCAACAACGAAGAGGATCGGATGGCCGTCCTGGCGGCCCTTGAGTGCGTGAGCCTGGTGACGTGCTTCGGCGAGGACACCCCCTTGAATGCCATCCTCGCTGCGAGGCCGGATGTGCTGGTCAAGGGTGGTGACTGGAACGTCGACGCGATTGTCGGTGCCAGCGAAGTGCGCGCCTGGGGCGGCCAGGTGCACTCGATACCGTTCCTGTTCGAGCGTTCAACCACGGCGACGCTGGCCAAAGTCCGGGCCGCCCACTGATGTGCGACTAGAATCGTGTCGGGCATGGACTCTCAAGGGGAACAACATGTCGGGCATTATCTGGACGGTCATCATCGGATTTAGCGCCGGCCTGCTTGCACGTGCGCTCAAGCCGGGCGACGACAAGCTGAGCTACATCATGACAGCCGTGCTCGGGATTGCCGGGTCGTTTATGGTTAACTTGATCGGTCAGAGCTTGGGCTGGTACAAGCCGGGCGAAAAGCGCCGGCTTCGTGGCTTCGGTGGTGGGAGCGGTGCTGTTGTTGGTGATTTATGGTTTCGTCAAGGCAAAATCGGCGGACACGGACAAGGGCTGAATGCCGCCGCGCCGGCGCGGCGCGCTTCATGCGCTGATCAGCCGATGTTCGGTTTTTTGGTTCGTACGTTGGTGCTTGCCAAAGGAGTCGACACGATGCATCCAGGGCGGAGCATGTTCAACACGGGGCGCCAGATCGTGTTGGCGATGTGCTGCTGCCTGTGGGCCGGTTTGCCGGCACCCCAGGCGTGGGCCCAAGCGCGCATTGCGGGTTCGCTCACACTAGGCGGCCTTTTCATTGGTGCGCCCGCGTGGTCGGTCTGGGGCGGCGCTGCGCGTTCCGGTTTCGCCACGCATCGATGGGTCTGTCATCCGGGGTGGGGTGCTTGCCTTGGCGGCACCGAATTGCGCTTGATGCTCGAGCGCCAACACCGATTCGACGCCTTGAGAAACGAGGTGCCGGCCGATCAGGGACCTGCAGGGCGCGGCTTATGGCGCGTGCCGCCGTACGCCTATCTGCCGCCGCCCACTCCCGAGGATCAGATTGTGCCGGCCTACCGGGATCGCAGCGTATTGCGACCGGAGTTTCAGTACAGCGGCAAGCCGCTAGACTGAGAAAGGCGGCGGGCGGTCTGATGCCGGATTGAGAACGCGGAATGGTAAAGCCCGCCGTTCAGCCTTTCCTCTCGTCGTTCTTGCGCTCTTCCGCAGGACAGTCCTTGAGGTCCTGTGCGCTGAACTCCTTCTTGAGATCCGTCAATTTGGCCCTCAGAACGTCGTCGACTTCGCGAAATTGCAGGATGGTCTTGGCCACCCGCGTTTCTCTTTCGGCCGCGCGCCCATTCTTGACACCGCGCTTGGCCAGTGTTTCGAGGTAGTTGCGCGCCGCTTCCTCGGTCTTGAAAACCCCCAGCGAAATGGCCAGCCTGTTCGGGCCGTCCTCGTTGATCACGAAAAAATCGCTGATGCCCAGTTGTTTCAACTCCGCGCCCTTCTTGTCGGCGGCGGGCTTGTTGGCTTGCGGCGGCAGGAACACCCACCAGCCAGCGGTTTCATCGGTCTTGCGCGCGCTGAATCTGGGGGACGGGTTCATCGCCGCCAATAGCACCTGTGCGCGTTCGAAGTCCTGTGCCGGAAATGCGCCCCATTCCAGACAAGCCGGCGGCTTGGGCGTTTTGCTTACGAGCGCGCGGGCTTGATCGGCCGAGACGAGGCGGATTTTTTCCGGCGCGATTTCCTGGGTCAAGCGGCCTGGCTCGCCAATGGCTTCTGGACCAGGGCCGATATAACCCGAGTGCCAGGCGTAGAACAGCAGATTCGCCAGCACCAGCAGAAAGAACAGGGCGCGCATGGTGGCGTTTGCTTAAACGTGGTTCACAAAGTCAGGCTAATCCGGTACAAGCCTTCGAGTACCAGATTGTCGTGATAGCGATAGGGAATCGAAAGCCGCGGCGCCACGGTCTTGCCGGCGCCACCGGAAATCACGCACCTGAGATCGCCGTACTCTGCGCGATGACGTCGAAACAGGCGCTCGATCGTACCGGCTTGCGCATGCTGGCAACCCGAGGTGATGGCATCGACCGTTTGGGTGGGATGGTTGAGGTAGTCGCCATCGGCGTCCGGCAAGGCGGCAGTATTGGTGTGCAGGGAACGCAGCATCAGGCCCATGCCGGGCAGGATATTGCCGCCCAGGAAATGCCCCTCGGGTGACAGCAGGTCGATGGTCGTCGCCGTGCCGCACACCACCACCAGCACCGGATCCTGCGGCACCAGCGCGCGCGCGCCGATCAGGGCGGCCCAGCGGTCAGTGCCCAATTGCGCCGGGTTGCGGTAACCATTGCGTACACCGCACTGTTCGTCGCGCGATGCGATCCAGTGGATCGGCCCGCCGGCATTGGCGTAGGCCGGCCATACCTCGAGCGCGCGCAAGAGCGGGTTGCGCACCCGCGTGCCGGCCACGTTCGATACCACCACCAGCCTGGGTGCGGTGTGGCCGCGAAAATCGTCCGCCAGCCCGGAAATCTCCTCGATCAACATGCGTCCGCCGCCGGTCTGGGTTGCCAGCGCTTCGGATTGCAGCGGCGCAGGCGTGTGGCGGCTCCACTTGATGAAGGTGTTGCCGACGTCGATCAGCAGGCTTTCGGGTACGGACATGCGGCTGATTCTACGTGAGCGCGCGCGCGCTCTTGCCGCTGCGTGCCGGCGCAAGTGGTGCCGGCAATTTTCGGTAGCGATACACCGACAGATCGGCATTGGTCACACCTTCGCCCTGGCATTCGACAATGTGGCTGGCGATGGGCTTGAAGCCGGCGCGGTAATGGATCCGGCTTTTGAGGACGATGAAACGTTTGCGCGTGGGTTCGATGCCGCAGTGACGGAAGATCACCAGGTCGAACGGCTCATGGTGCAGGCTGGTGATCACGATCTGCACCCGCCCGCGTACGCCGCTCACCTCCAGCACGGCGGTCGGACCCAGATGCGACTTCAGTCCCGTATACATGGGGCCGCGAAACACGATCTCGCCGTCGGTGATGGCGCGCACCCGGCCCGACAACGTGAGCGGCCGGCCAAGCAGGCCGACGCTCGGCATGTCGGTCGCACCGCCTAGCGCGAGAGTGACGTTGTTGCCGATTCCCGCGGCGATCATCTTCTGCACGGCTATCGGGTCGCGGATCGGCGCGATCGCCACATCATCCAACCCTTGCATCAATACCTCTTCGACCACCGTCATCACATCCTGAGTGCCGCCGGAGCCGCAATTGTCGCAATGGTCGATCAACAGCACCGGCCCTGCCGGGTTGTCGCGTCCCAGCGCATGCGCGCGCGCGACATCGTTGGCCAGCAGAGTGGGCACGTAGGTGTACTCGGCGGCGCGTGCGCTGGCGATCCGCAGCATGGCGTCGCACACAGCCTGTGCGGTGGCTTCGCCGCCGGCCTTGAGCGCGTCACCCACCACCACCACCGAAAGCGCGGTGAACGGCGTGTCGGCATGTGCGAACGCGGGCAAGAGGCTGGCGGCGAGCACTTGACCGTTGCGCTCCGCGTTGCGGGCCACTGTCAGGATCGCGCCCGAGGGGCCGTCTTCCGGCGCGTGGCGCATGATAGAGGGCTGCAGCGGCAGGCGCCCCCACTTCATCACCGGTCGCACCCGGCCCTTGAGCGCATCGATCAGTATCTCACCTGCCAGGTGCCCGGTTTCGTACATGTCCACATGCGGGTAAGTCTTGTATCCGGTGATCACCGTGGCCAGCCTCACCGTCTCGGATGACAGGTTGGTGTGATAGTCGAAGGCTACCGCGATCGGCGTTACCGGTGCGATGGCACGCACGCGGCGCAGGATCTCGCCTTCGGCATCGTCGCAATCCTCGACCACCATGGCGCCGTGCAGGTCGAGAAAAATGGCATCGCAGCCCGCGCGTACCGCCGCTTCCAGCGGCCGCACCAGTTGCTCGAAGGTGGCGCGACTGCAGGCCGCCGAGGGCCAGGATTCGGCGGCCACCGGCGTCACGATGTCGGCGCCCTCGCGCAGCGCGATGTCGATGAAGGCGGCCATCGGCGTGGCCGAACCTTCGAAGGCGGCACGCGCGTCGCCGCCGAACGCCGGTCCGTGACCGTGACCGAAGCGCGCGAGCGGTGTTTCGATGGGCGAAAAAGTGTTGGTTTCGTGCTTGATAAGGGCGATGACGAAGCGCTGCGGCATGGTCTTTTTCCTCAGGTGAACAGAGGCCCCAGCGGACGCAGGCGCAGGCCGCGGCGCAGGTTTTTCCAGGCGAATTCCGCCGGGTCGGCAAGCGCAGGGCCCGGTGCCTTCACCACCAGCACCTCGCGTGCGATCGGCTGGAAGTCGGCGCGGAAATGCACCGAGCTCTTGACCGCCACCATGCGCTGCATTCTCGGTTCGATGCCGACATGGCGAAACATTTCCTGATCGGCGGTCTGGCA
>JAYVWK010000118.1:0-5052 GCA_043786185.1 Burkholderiales bacterium | reverse complement strand
GTTTTTGTTTTTGGTGCGGCGATGGTGTTTCTCTGGTTCATCGCCGCTTTTTCGATGCGTGAGCCGCTAAAGCGCAGTTCGGCGAGCGCGAATTCTCTTGAAGGAGATTTCAAGCATGGCCTCAGTCAATAAAGTCATTCTGGTGGGCAATCTGGGCAAGGATCCCGAGGTGCGCTACACCGCCGATGGCGCGGCAATCGCCAATATCACGCTGGCTACCACCGACACCTGGAAAGACAAGACCTCCGGCGAAAAGAAGGAAGCCACCGAATGGCACCGCGTTGCCTTTTTCGGCAAGCTGGCCGAGATCGCCGGGCAATACCTGAAAAAGGGGCGCTCAGTGTATATCGAAGGGCGCATCCGCACCCGCAAATGGCAGGACAAGGAAGGGCAGGACCGCTATACCACCGAGATCATCGCCGACCAGATGCAGATGTTGGGCAGTCGCGAAGGCATGGGCGGGCCGGCGGCCGATGAGGATGGCGCTGGTGGCGGTGGCCGTTCTTACGGCGGGGGGGCCGCTGGTGGCGGTGGCGGCGTTGCAGCCAAGCCGGCACCTGCCAAGAAGCCGGCAGGCAACTTCGACGATATGGACGACGATATTCCATTTTGATGGTCCGCAGAAAGTAAACCCCTGCTTTCTGCCGACTTGGCCAGTGGAGAACCACGCGCGGTCCGGCGATTCTCGAAGGCAAAGGCAGGAAAAAAACGCCGCTCTTCGAGCGGCGTTTTTATTGATTTGGGTTATACTCGCAGGCTTTTGATTTTCCACGTCTTTTTGGAGAAAAGTGATGCCGATTTATGCCTACCGCTGCGAGGATTGCGGGCATGCGCAGGACTTTCTGCAGAAAATGAGCGATGCGCTGATCGATACTTGCCCCGCGTGTGGCTCGAAAAAATTTCCCAAGCAGTTGACCGCGGCCGGGTTCCAGTTGAAGGGCGGCGGCTGGTACGTCACCGATTTTCGCGATGGCGGCAAGAAGGATGCGAAGAAACCGGGCGAGGCCGGCACCGACGGCAAGGCGGGCGAGAGTGCGGTTGGCGGTGAAGGCAAGTCGGAAGGCAAGTCCGAGAGCAAGTCGGAAGGCAAGTCCGACAGCAAGCCGGCCGAAAGCGCGACGCCTGCTGCGACCAGCACACCATCCACCCCCGCCACGCCCGCGCCGCCCGGCGGTGGCGCCACCAAGGCCGCGTAAGCGGCGTGGCCCACAGCCGCGCGACCATCGTGAAGCGCTACTTCATCGCCGGCCTCCTGGTCTGGGTGCCGCTCGCGGTCACCCTCTGGCTGATCCGCTTTCTGATCACCACCATGGACGGCGTGCTGCCGGGCTGGATGATTCCGGACGTCGTCGAGCGTCATCACATCCCGGGCGTGGGCCTGGTCGCGGTGCTGCTGCTGGTGCTTGGCACCGGCGTACTGGCGGCGAATTTCATCGGTGAGCGCCTGGTGGGCTGGTGGGAACTGTTGCTGGCGCGCATTCCGATCGTGCGCACCATTTATTCGAGCGTCAAGCAGGTCTCCGACACCATTCTCTCGCCCAATGGCCAGGCGTTTCGCAAGGCTGTGCTGGTGCAATACCCGCGCCAGGGTTCCTGGACCATCGCATTTCTGACCGGTGTGCCCGGGCCTGGTGTGATCGAGCATCTGCCCGGCGAGCATGTCAGCGTTTATGTGCCGACCACGCCGAACCCGACGTCGGGCTTTTTTCTGCTGATGCGCAAGAGTGAAGTGGTGGAACTCGACATGAGCGTCGATGCCGCGCTCAAGTACATCGTCTCGATGGGCGTGGTGGCGCCGCCGACCAACGGTCGTCAGTCCGGGCCTGCCGCCCCGACTCAATGATTTTTCGCGAAAGCCGACTCACATGCGTACCGACTACTGCGGGCGGATCAATGCCCGCCACCTCGATCAAAGCGTTACCCTCATGGGCTGGGTCAACACCCGGCGCGATCATGGCGGCGTGATTTTCATCGACCTGCGCGACCGCGAAGGCATCGTGCAGGTGGTGTGCAACCCGGATCGCGCGAGCGTTTTCGCCGCCGCCGAGCGGATTCGCGGCGAATACGTGATCCGCGTAACCGGCCGGGTGATCCGGCGCGAGCCCAAGCTTGTCAACCCCAAGCTTGCCAGCGGCGAGATCGAGGTGGTGGCCGAGGAACTGGAGATCCTCAACACCGCGGTAACGCCGCCGTTCCAGATCGACGATACCAACATCGGCGAAATGGTGCGTCTGGAGCACCGCGTGATCGACCTGCGGCGCCCGCTGATGCAGAAAAATTTGATGCTGCGCTACAAGGTGGCGATGGCGGTACGCCGCTATCTCGATGCGCAGGGCTTCATCGATATCGAGACACCGATGCTGACGCGCTCCACCCCCGAGGGCGCGCGCGACTACCTGGTGCCCTCGCGTGTGCATGACGGCATGTTCTTCGCGCTGCCGCAGTCGCCGCAGCTCTTCAAGCAGATGTTGATGGTTTCCGGCTTCGACCGCTATTACCAGATCACCAAGTGCTTTCGCGACGAGGACCTGCGCGCCGACCGCCAGCCGGAATTCACCCAGATCGATTGCGAAACCTCGTTTTTGACCGAGGTCGAGATTCGCGCCATTTTCGAAGGCATGATGCGCTCGGTGTTCAAGGAGGCGATCGGGGTCGATCTGGTCGATCCGCTGCCAGTGATGACGTTTACCGAGGCGATGGCGCGCTACGGTTCGGACAAGCCGGACTTGCGGGTGAAGCTCGAATTCACCGAGCTTACCGACGTGATGAAGGATGTCGCCTTCAAGGTGTTCAGCGGCCCGGCCAATACGGTCGGCGGGCGCGTTGTCGGCCTCTTGATTCCGGGCGGCGCGGCGTTGACGCGCGGCGAGATCGACGCCTGTACCGATTTCGTCAAGATATACGGCGCCCGTGGCTTGGCCTACATCAAGGTCAACGACGCTGCGCAATTGAACGAAAGCGGGCTGCAATCGCCGATTGTGAAGAATCTGTCGCCGCAGGCGCTTGCCGCGATCATCGCGCGCACCGAGGCTGCATCCGGCGACCTGATTTTCTTCGGCGCCGATTCGGCCAAGGTGGTCAACGATGCCATGGGCGCTTTGCGCGTGAAGCTTGGTCACGAAAGAGGGCATGTGACGGGCGACGCCTGGAAGCCGCTGTGGGTGGTCGATTTCCCGATGTTCGAACACGACCAGGAAGGCGGCCGCTGGAACGCCATGCATCACCCTTTCACCGCGCCCAAGGATGGTCACGAGGATTACCTCGAAAGCGATCCGGCGAAGGCGGTCGCCAAGGCCTATGACATGGTGTTGAATGGCTGGGAACTGGGCGGCGGTTCGGTGCGGATTCACCGCGAGGAAGTGCAGAGCAAGGTGTTTCGCGCACTCGGCATCGGGGCCGAGGAGGCGCAGCTCAAGTTTGGTTTCCTGCTCGACGCGCTCAAGTACGGCGCGCCGCCGCACGGCGGCATCGCCTTCGGCCTGGATCGGGTGGTCACCATGATGACCGGTGCCGAATCGATTCGCGACGTCATCGCCTTCCCCAAGACGCAGCGCGCGCAGTGCCTGTTGACCCAGGCGCCGTCGGAAGTCGACGAAAAGCAGTTGCGCGAACTGCATATCCGCTTGCGCAACAGCAAAGCCGCTTGAAGCGACGGTGGTGCCACGCCACCCGGCCGCCGCGGGAAGTCGCCCGCCCCAGGCGTCGACACAAGGTATGCTGAGTCTTTGGCATTTTCATGACAAAGGTCCTATGGTTGCGACGCTCAACCTGCGTAGACTAACCAAACCATGAACGAAATGAGCACATTTTCGAGGCCATGCGACAAGCCAGCGGCAATCGTCCGCCCGGCGCGCGCCGGCTGACCATGCCGGCTTTTTTGATCGCCGATATCCGTGTCATCAACCGTGACAAGTACGATGAATATCGGCGGCTCTTCCGTGCCTGCGTCAAGCGCCATCACGGGCGCTTTCTGGCGCGCGGCCAGGAGCCCGAGATCGTGCAGGGCGGCTGGCATCCTCCGCGCATACTGTTATGCGAGTTCGACCAGCGCACCGACGTCGACGCCCTGGTGGCTTCGGCGGAATACCGCGAGTTGGAGGTCATGCGCGGCAATTGCGGCATGTTCGATATCGTCGTCGTCGACGGCATCGCCAAGTCACGCTTCGCCGGACGCGGGGCCCACCCCGTATATGCGATCGCCGATACCCGCATCATCAACCGGTCGGCGTTCGAGGAGCATCGCACCCGCATCGACTGCGGCGTGCGCGAGCACAAGGGGCGCTACCTCGCGCTCAATGACACCATCACCACCATTGCCGGCAACTGGGCGCCCACATTCCTCTCGATCATGGAGTTTCCGTCACGCGCCCAGGCGATGGCGGCGCACACCGCCTCGGGCTACCAGGAACTGCGCGACTTAGTCAACAACACCGCGATGATCGACATGGTGCTGCTGTCCGGCCAGGCGCCCGACGCCCCGGCGTGAAGAGTCGCGCTGCGCCGGTCATCTGCCGGCCGTCTGAATGCGCGGCCGGTCATCTCGGTCACACACCGGCGAGAGCGCCGCGGGTGCCCGAGTTGCGGGTGAGCCGGGGATGACCATCTGGAAGATTCCCGAGTCGGTGCTGGTGGTGATCCACACGCCGCAGCTTGACGTGCTGCTGCTCGAACGGCGCAACGCCCCCGGGTTCTGGCAAAGCGTGACCGGCAGCCTGGATCATGAGCATGAGGCACTGATCGAAACCGCGCGGCGCGAGGTTCTCGAAGAAACCGGCATCGACGCGGCAGCCGCAGGCCACCGGTTGATCGACTGGAACCTGACCAACCGCTACGAAATCTACCAGCGCTGGGTCAGCCGCTATGCGCCTGGCGTCACCCACAACACTGAGCACGTATTCGGCCTGACCATCCCGGCGCCGGTGGTGCCGGTATTGACCGAACATCTCGCCTACGAGTGGTTGGCGTGGCGCGCGGCGGCCGAAAAATGCTTTTCCTGGAGCAATTCCCGCGCTGTACGTATGTTGCCGCAGAAAATACCGAATCCAAGCTTGG
>JAYVWK010000117.1:0-3782 GCA_043786185.1 Burkholderiales bacterium | reverse complement strand
TCGAAGATCAGCGCCGGGTCCTTGCCGAAATAGAACGAGGAGAAGGCCTGGCCGGCCTCGACCGTGCCGTTCGATACCGCGTCCATCACCTGCAATCCGGGCACGATCTCGCCCGGGCCGAACAGCTTGATCTCGAACCTGCCGTCGGTGAGTTCGGCGATGCGGCGGACCATTTCGTCAGTCGAGCCATAGCAGGTGTCGAGTGTCTTGGGAAAACTCGCCGCCATGCGCCACTTCACCGACGGCGCCTGCGCATGCACGGCCGGTGCCGCCAGGGTGGCGCCTGCACCAATGGCCGCGCCGGTCAGAAACTTTCTGCGTTGCATCTTTGTCTCCAGGATTGTTGTTGGTTCTGTGAACCGGTACAAGCAGGCTGCCGGGTTTGCGGCAGCCCGAAAAAAACCGCAATGCGGATACTAACGCCCTTCAGGCCCTGGCCAGGCGCCGCTCTTCGTCTGCATTGAGAACCGGCCCGTCGAGCGTGACCGGTGCCGACTCCAGGCGGAAGCGCGCGATCACCGGCTGCAACTCCGGCCGCACATGCTCTTCGTTGTAACCGTTGAACAAGGTGCCCAGCAAACCGCGCTTGATGTCACTTGAGCCCATGAACCAGTCGGCGATCGGAAAGGTCAGGTTCATGTTGCATTTCATCATGATGCCCTGGTTGTGATGCGCGGTGTGATGGCGACGAATGGTGTTGATGAAGGGCATGTTGCGCACGAACCAGTTTTCATGCACGTGGCAGCAATAGTGGAATGTTTCGTAGATCAGGTACTGGCCCACCATGGTGATGAACAGAATGTAGCCCGCATTGGGATTGATGAGGAGCGACGCGACATAGCCCAAGACAAGGCCGGACGTGGCGAACACTGCCAATACGCGCCAGGGGAAAAACACAATGCGGAATTCGCGCACGGTATCGATCGTGGCATCGTTGTCGGTGAAATATTGGTGATGCTGACGCGTGTGGCGATCGTAAATGGCGCGCAGGGCGAATACATCGACCAGCCGATGCATGACATAGCGGTGCATCGCCCATTCGACAAAGTTGCCGGCCAGAAACACCGGAATCACCAGCAACCATTCCCAGGTGGCGCTTTCCAGCCGCCCGACCGACCACCAAATGGCGCCCAAGCCGACACCGTACATCACCGCGATGTGCAGGAGCCCGCTGTAATAGGGGCTGATATCGGCCTTGTATTGGCTGCGAAACGTGCGCTGGCGTTCGGTCATCATGGTCGTTCTCCTTCAAGTTCGGTCGTGACCGTGGCTGCGATGTAGCGAGGGCCCCAACAATAGTGGCTCATCTGATATATCAACTGCATATCTGACAATTTTCGGTGCGATTGGCGCTTCTTGTCAAGCATCTTTTGAGCGCCGGAATCCGCATTGCAGCCATCGCTCAAAAATCCGTACTGACCGTGGCGCGGGTGAAGGCTTCGATGCTGTCGAGCAAGGCGTCGGAGGCGGCGGCGGCACCGGCCACATCGCCGGCGGCAATCGCACGCGCGACGTCGGCATGCAGTTTGGCCGTCAGGGGCATGTCGGCCGTCTGTTTGTAGTGCAGATACCAAAAACGCCGCGACAGGGAATGCATCAGCCCCATGGCACCTGCGGCGAATTCATTGTGGGCCGCAGCCACCGAAAGCTCGTTGTATTCGCGGTCGATGCGAATGAAAGTCACTTCATCGTTGCTGCGCGCACTCTCCTCGAAAGCGAATGCGATTTCGTTGAAGCGGGCGCGCTCGGCCACCGTGGCGCGCCGCGCCGCGCTCCTGGCCACCAGACGCTCGACTTCGCGACGCACTTCGAGCAGACGCAACTGACTCTTGACATTGATTTCTGCCACGATGATGCCGCGGCGCGGCAGGATTGTGACCATGTGCTCGCGCGCCAGCCGTTGCAAGGCTTCGCGAATCGGGGTGCGTCCAATGCCCAGACGCTGCGACAACTCGGCTTCGGAAACCGCGCTGCCTGGCGCCAACTGCAGGGTGACGATCAGTTCCTCTAAGTCGCCATAAGCCCGATCGGTCAGGCTTTTGGTCAACTGCGGCGAAACATTGGCGGAAGCATGCGCGGTGGTGGTCAGCGCCACAGCGCCGTCGGCGCTGACAGGTGCCACGATTGCCCTTTCCATACTGGCCTAATATGCAAGCAGTATATCAACGTCATGCGCCTTTCGCGGGTCGCAAAGTCCGCTCGTTTGACACTGCCCACACATGCTGCGGCGCCTGCGGCCACAGCCGGCGACTTGCCAAGCTGGTCAGGCCGATGTTGATCTGTATAACCACAAGCAACGGTCGCGAAGGTCGCGCAGCCACTCAATTACGAACAAGAATTATTCTTATTGACAAAATTGCAGTTATTGATAATAATTCTCATATCCAAACACTTTAGAGCCCAATCATGCGCCTCCGCGATCTTGCCATTTCCGCAGCCAGTCTTGCTGCCTGCTGCGTCGCTCAACCGGGCTTAGCCCAGGACAAAGTCCTGAATCTTTACTCCGCACGTCATTACTCGACCGACGAAGCGCTATACGCCAATTTCACCAAGGCCACCGGCATCCGCATCAACCGCATCGACGCGGGCGACGAGCAGTTGCTGGAACGCCTCAAGACCGAAGGCGCCAACAGCCCGGCCGATGTGCTACTTCTGGTCGATGCGGCACGCCTGTGGAACGCGCAGCAGATGGGATTGTATGCGCCGGTCAAGTCGGCCTTGCTGGAAGCGCGCATTCCAGCGGATATGCGCGACCGCGATGGCAACTGGTTCGGCTTTTCCACCCGTGCCCGCGTCATCGTCTACAACAAGGTGGCGCTCAAACCAAGCGAGGTCGCAAGCTATGAAGCTCTGGCCGATCCGAAACTGAAGGGCAAGGTCTGTACCCGCTCCGGTTCGCATCCTTACATGCTTTCTCTGGTGGCCGCGGTGGCCGAACACGACGGCGAGGCCAAGGCCGAAGCCTGGGCCAGGGGCATGGTCGCCAATCTGGCGCGCAAGCCGGCCGGCGGTGATACCGACCAGATCAAGGCGGTAGCCAGCGGTGAATGCGCGGTGGCGCTGACCAACACCTATTACTGGGTGCGCTTGCTCAAATCGACCAAGCCCGACGAGCAGGAGATCGTCAAGAAAGTCGGCTTCCTCTGGCCCAACCAGGCCAACTACGGCACGCACGTCAATATCTCCGGTGGCGCGATGCTCAAGAACGCGCCCAACAAGGAAGCGGCGGTCAAGTTCCTCGAATACCTGGCCAGCGACCAGGCCCAGGCTTACTTCGCCGACGGCAACAATGAGTGGCCGACGGTGAAAACGGTGACGGTGAAAAACGCCGAGCTCGATTCACTGGGCAAGTTCAAGATGGACAACATCGGTCCGGCGGTATTTGGCAAAAACACGCCGATGGCGCAGAGGATTGTCGACCGCGCCGGCTGGAAATAGGCGTGCCATGATCCGCCCGCCGGGAAGTCGCAGTCAGGGTCCGCTGGCGAGTCGCTCACTCATGCGGCCTGCTGTTCCCTGCCCCGCAATCGCGCCGCACTATCGCAGCCAGGACTTGTTCGGCCAAGCCCGAGAAGTAATGATCGAACACAACGAACGAACCTACCGCCTGCGTCTCACCGCGCAGGGAAAACTGATCCTCACCGCTTGACCTGGGCAGCGCGGCTATGCGGTCCCACCAGACAGCCACTCAGTCAGGGCGCGCCATTCGTAGCCGCGCCCAAGCGAGCCAGCCACGCAGCATGTAACTGGAGGCTCTCGCCATGCCTGCAATCGATGCGCCG
>JAYVWK010000116.1:0-10570 GCA_043786185.1 Burkholderiales bacterium | reverse complement strand
CCGCCAGATCGGCACGCACCTGGCAACAGATGCAGCCGCCAGGCAACAACACCACGTCTTCGCTGGCGGCCTTGATCAGCTCGTTGTCGATGCCGATGGCACCGAATTCGTTGACGATCACCGCCACGTTGGTCAGCACGCCGCGCAGGGCGGCGTTGAGCAGGGAGGTCTTGCCGGCGCCAAGCGCACCGCACAGCACGGTCACCGGAATCGGCGAGCGACGCTCGCTCAGGCCTGGTACAGGCAGGGCAGACACGCTTTTCAGGCGAGCCGCTTGACGATCAGATCGAGCGCGGCGCCCACCGCCGCCAAGCGTACGCCGTCGCGGTCACCGGCAAACACATGGCGCTCAACCAAGGTCGGCGCGCCATGGCGTGCCGCGGCGATGTAGCAGGTGCCGACCGGGTTCTTCTCATTGCCGCCGCCCGGGCCGGCATAGCCGGTTACCGCCACCGCCACACCGGCGCCGGAGTTCTTCAAGGCGCCTTCGGCCAGGCCTTGTGTGACCTCCGCACTGACCGCGCCGTGCGCGCGTGATACCTCTTCGGACACGCCCAGGCCGGTGGCCTTGGCCGAGTCGTGATAAAGCACGAAGCCGCGCTCGAAAATTTTCGAGGCGCCGGAGACCGAGGTGATGCAGCCCGACACCAGGCCCGCAGTGCAGGTTTCAGCGGTAGCGATGCGCACGTTCGCGGCCTGGGCGGCGTTTAGTGCGCGTGCGGCTTTGTCCAGCAGGTCCTTTGGAAACATGACAATCCTCAGAGTGTGTTGGTGAACGCGCGGCCGGCCTGCATCACCAGTTTCAGGCGCGCGCGCTCCTCAAGAATGCGGATGTTGGCCAGTGGATCCCCATCGACCACCAGCACATCGGCATAGCGCCCGGCTTCAAGCACGCCCACATCGTTGCGGCCGATGCATTCGGCCGCGCGGCTGGTCGCCGCTACCAGCGCCTGCATCGGCGTCATGCCCAGCCAATCGACCATGAAGCGGAATTCGACCATGTTTTCACCCACCAGAAGGCGGTGCGACTGGTCGGTGCCGAAGGCCACTTTCACGCCACGCTTGACCGCATCCTTCCACAGCGGAATCTGCTGTTGCATGCGCTCGAAAATCTCGTGCTCCTTGACCGCTTCGTTCGCCAGTTGCTGCTTGTCCCAGGCAGTGTTGGCCTTGCGATGCTCGAGCGACAGCGGCACCAGCGCTAAGGTCGGCACCCACCAGGTGCCTTGTTTCAACATGCTGTCGACGCATTGCTCGTCGATGAACCAGCCGTGTTCGAGCGAATGAACGCCGGCGCCAAGCGCGGTGCGAATGCCGTCCACCCCTTCAGCGTGCACCGCCACGGTCTTGCGGCGCGTCGCCGCTTCGGTGACCGCGACGCGAATCTCGTCATGCGTGAACTGCGGCTCGTCCCAGGAATCGGTGACCGAAGTGATGCCACCGGTGGCGCAGATCTTGATGAAATCGGCACCGGCCATCAGGATATGGCGCACCAGGCGCCTGACCTCATCGACGCCGTCCGCCACCGGGCTGGGCAGCCAGGCGCGCTTTTGCACGCGCAGGCCGGCCGGTACCCAGGCGTCGCCATGGCCGCCGGTTTGCGACACCATCGCAATCGAGATCGAAAGGCGCGGCCCGGCTATGTAGCCCTCGGCGATGGCCTCGCGAAAACCGGCATCGGCACCGCCCATGTCGCGCGCGGTGGTCACGCCGCAAGCCAGGGTTTCCTTCAGCACGGCGGTGGATCGGAGCACGTTGTAGGTGGGCGCGTTGAGCAGGTGCTGGCGCATGTCGCGCGCGCGGTAGGTGCCGTGCACATGGCAATCGATGATGCCGGGCAACACTGTGCGTCCACCGGCGTCGAGCACCTGCGTGCCCTTGGGCAGGCTCACCGCGGACGCCGGCCCGGCCGCCACGATGCGCTCGCCATTGATGAGCACTGTTGCATTAGCTACGGGATCGCGCCCGCTGCCATCGATCAGGGTGCCGCCGGTGATTGCCAGGGTCGCCACGGGTTCAATCCTCCAGATCGACGAAGATGTTCTTGACTTCGGTGTAGAGCGCTAAGGCGTGCATGCCGAGTTCGCGCCCGAGCCCGGATTTCTTGCTGCCGCCGAATGGCGCCAGAAAGCCGTAGCGGCTGGCGCTGCCATGCGAGTTTACGCTGACCATGCCGCTCTTCAGGGCCTTGGCCACACGCATGGCGCGGCCGATGTCGCGCGTCCACACCGAGGCATTCAAGCCATATGGGCTGTCGTTGGCCAGGCGCACGGACTCGGCTTCGCTATCGAACGGGATCACCACCACCACCGGACCGAAAATTTCTTCCTGTGCCACGCGCATCGCGTTGTGGGCACCGGTCAATATTGTGGGGGCGTAATAGGCCCCGTTCGCCAGACCCGCCGGTCGCGCGCCACCGGTGAGCAGTGTGCAGCCCTCGGCCACGCCGGACTCGACGTAGGCGTGCACCGAGTTCCATTGCGCGCGCGACACCAGCGGGCCGATCTCGGAGGCCGGGTCGAGCGGGTCGCCGATCTTGACGGCCTGGGTCGCGATGCAGAAGGCGGTGGTGAATTCATCAGCCACAGCGCGTTCGACAAACACGCGGGTGCGCGCCGAGCAGCTCTGCCCCGCATTGCCAAAGCCCGCCTTCACCGCCTGCGCCGCCGCCTTGCCGATATCGGCATCGGCGAACACGATGTTCGGGCTCTTGCCACCCAGCTCCAGGGTGATGCGCTTGATGTCGTTGGCGCCCAGTTTCAGGAGCGTGGCGCCGGTCGCGGTTTCACCGGTGAACGAAATCTTGTCGATGCCGCGATGGGTGGCGATCGCCTCACCCAAGAGCGCGCCCGGCCCCGGCAGGATGTTGAGCACGCCCGCAGGCAGGCCGGCGCTGAGCGCGATCTCGCCCAACAGAAGCGCGGTCAGCGGCGTGTAGCTGGCCGGTTTCAGAATCACCGTGCAGCCCGCGGCCAGCGCCGGTGCGACTTTCCAGGCGGCGGCCAGAAACGGAAAGTTCCATGGCGTGATCGCCGCCACTACGCCGATCGGCTCGCGCAGGGTGAAGTCGAGGACGTTCGCTCCCATCGGAATGGTGTCGCCGAAAAACTTGTCCATCGCGCCGGCGTAATACTCGAACACATTGGCGGCGCTCTCGACCTCGTTCAAGGCGTTGGCGATGGTCTTGCCGCCGTTGCGGGTTTCGACCTCGGCCAGACGCGGCGCGTCGGCGCGAATCAGGTCGGCAATGCGGCGCAACAGCTTGCCGCGCGCAAACGGCGCCATGCCGGACCATTTGCCATCGTCAAAGGCGCGGCGCGCCGCCGCCACCGCGCGATCGAGATCGGCGACCCCGGCTTTTGACACAGTGGCCAGCAGGCTGAAATCGATCGGTGTGGCGGTGTCGAAGGTTTCTCCGGCGGCTGCCGGCGCAAACGCGCCGTCGATCAGCAGTTGCGTTTGCAGGTTCACAGGCCAGGCTCCATGCCGCGCTTCACGCGAACACCCTTGCGCAGTGCGCCGGCAATTCGGCCAGGCTTGTCAGATGAATGTCGACCGCCGGGTCGATCACTTGGGCCTGCGGTGCGATCCATGCGGTATGCAGCCCGAGCGCTTTGGCACCCTTGACATCATTGGTGAGATCGTCACCCACCATCATGGTCTTGCCCGGCGGTGCCGGCAGGGCGGTGAGCGCCGGGCGGTAGCAGTCGGCATGCGGTTTCATCCAGCCGGTGTCGGACGACACCACGATCACCTCGAAATGCCGGCGCAGGCCGAAGCGCGCAAGCGTAGCGCCAACCACCGGGCCGTGCGGGTAATTCGATACCACGCCCAGGCGATACGACCGGGCGAGTTGTTCAATCACCTCGGCTGCGCTGTCGAGCAGGCGCGCGCCTTCTGCCACCGCATCGCCAAGCGCATCGGCCATCGCGGAAAACGCGGCCGGCGGCGGCGCGGCCCTGATGCCGGCCAGATCGAAGGCGAGCGCGAAGCGGGCGTCAAAACTGTGTTCGCGCTGGGTCTCTTTCGACTGCTTGATCTGGATGCGACAAGCCGTCAGGTAAAACTCGAGAAAGCTCGCCACCGGCAGGCCGCCGCCCTGGATGCCCATGTGCGGGCGAATCGCCTTGGCGTATACCTGCTCGACGCATGCAAGGTGTCGATCCGGGTCGTGAATCATGCCGGGTATCCACATCAGGGTTTCACCCCAGTCGAACAACACCACCGACACCCGCGCTTCGGGGTGCGCCATCAGCCGGCCGCCATTGCTTCATCCACCAGCATGCGCGCAGCCAAGGTCTGGTCGGCTGCGCCATACACAGCGCGGCCGACCACACCGTAGACGCTGCAGCCGTTTGCCGCCGCCACCAGGTCGCCGATCTTGCCGCCCAAAGGGCCGATGCCGGGCACGATGAACACCGGCGCGGCGAGTCGCGACTTGAGCCGCGCCGAATGGTGGGCGAGCTTGGCCGGCGTGTTGCCGGGCACCACGAAATGGGTGGCGCCGAATTCGATGGATTTGTCGATGATGCGTTCCAGCGCATCGTCGGCCACATAGCCGCCGCCGCTGATGTTGTAGTCGGGGAACGGCAGGTCGCCGCCGACCAAAGCCAGCATGCCACGCCTGATGGTCTCACCGACGAAGCCTTCGACCGCGCGCGGCCCGGCGGTGGGAAACAGGATCAAGCCATCGACTTTTGCCTCGGCGCAGAGGCCGGCGAACTTGGCCGCCATGTCGAACACATCCGGCCCGGCCTTCTGGTGATCGTAGAGCAACGGCAGGTCGGTATGCGCACGCAATTGGCGCACCGATTCGGCCAGCCCCAGGCGCAGCGCCATGGTCATGCCAAGCTTGTAGCCGACCACCCCATCCACTTTGGTGGTCAGGTCGATGGTCTGTTTGCAGGCATCGACCGCATCGGCGTCGAGCGCCACGATCACGCCGTGCCGCGCGCGAAACTTGACCGCGCTTGTCATCCGCCGGCGGCCTGCATGCGGCCGATGGTGCGCAACGCGCTCGGCTTGATGTCCCGCACATCGAGACTGATATCGACCGCCTTCACCGTGTGGGTGAGGTCGCCCACCGAGATCACGTCGACCCCGGTCTCGGCAATCGCCACAATCGTGCTTTCGTTGACGCCCCCCGACGCCTCGGTGATCGCACGCTTGTTCACCAGCTTCAGGCCTGCGCGCATTTCATCTATGTCCATGTTGTCGAACATGATGATCTCGACGCCGC
Source organism: Burkholderiales bacterium (assembly GCA_043786185.1). Taxonomy (GTDB): domain Bacteria; phylum Pseudomonadota; class Gammaproteobacteria; order Burkholderiales; family JAEUOS01; genus JAEUOS01. The sequence continues at coordinate 5,331 of JAYVWK010000116.1, read as the reverse complement.
AATCGAGCGCCTCCTGCACCATCGCCAGCGACTCGCATTCGACTTCGAACTTGAAGGTGTGCTGCGCCCGCGAGCGCAGGATCGCCACCGCGTTCTTGATGCTGCCGGCGATCTTGATGTGGTTGTCTTTCACCAGCACGCAGTTCGACAGGTTGAAGATATGGTTGTGCGCACCGCCCACCCGCACCGCGTATTTCTGCACCATGCGCAGGCCCGGCCAGCCCTTGCGGGTATCGGTCAGGCGCACATTGGTGTGCTTGACCAGATCCATGTAGCGGCGCGTCTTGGTGGCGATGCCCGAGAGCTGTTGAATCCAGTCGAGCGCCGCCCGCTCGATCATGAAAAACGCCGAGGCACGCGCGCGAATCTTGAGCAGCACCGTGCCTGGCGCGATCGGTGCGCCTTCTTCCACGCAATGCTCGATCTGCGCTTGCGGGTCGATCAGCATGATGGTCTCGTCGGCGAACAACAGGCCGCAGGCGACCCCGTGGCCCTTGGCGTAGATCTGCGCTGTCTGCACGGGATCGTCGTCCCAGATCAGGAAGCCGCCGGTGGTGTCGCCGGCATTGAGTTCTTCACGCAGGCCCGCTTCTACGAGAGGGCGGATCATGAAACGGTTCAGGCGCATGGTGGGCTCCAGGGATTCGGCAACCGACAGTGTACGGGTGCTGCGGGCTTGACATTCGGGTATTCGAACTTCGAATAAGGCGCCGGCGCGGTGGCCGGGAGAGCCTCGATCGAGCGCCCGCACCCGGCACAACGGTATCGGGCAACGTTACTTGCGGCGCGGCGTTTTTCGAGCCCGGCGGGCGATCAGCGCCTGATCTTCCAGTTCGGCCGCGAGCGCCGTCGCGTTGGTCAGATCAACAAGTGATTTGCCCATGCTGAACGTCAGTTGCCTGAACGGCGCTGCGGATGTCGCGCCGGCCCGGCGCAAGCCCTGCCTGACTGCATCGTTGAGCACCTGCTTGAAGGGTTTGCCGCGCTCGCGCATCGCCTGCTTCCGCATCAGTTCAACGTCGGCATCGAGCGTCACGGTGGTTCGCATGGCGTCAAGAGTCCTCGGGAACTGCTGTCATTAGGCCGAGGGATGCGGCCGATTGCCGCTTGTTGCTATTTCCGCGACTGCTGATAGGTCGAATCATGATCGGGCGCTATCCACAGGAGGCGCATGAACTGGGAGTCGCGGCATGCCACCGCGCGCCGCGCCTGCGTGATTCGCAACGAATAGACCGATTGGATCCCCGGAGGAAGCGGAACCGGGGAATTGGTGATCGCCTCCCACTTCAGTCCGGCATCACGGTACACCTGTGACCAGGTCAACTGGTTGATCTTTTCCAGCGCGTTGAGAACGCGCACCTTCTCGTCTTTTTCGAGCGCAAACCAGCTACGCAGGAATACGGGACTGTTTAGATCGAGCCGGACGCGTTGGTTTGGATCGCTTCGTTCCGGTTTGCCGACCATCGTCGAGACTCTCCCGCAAATTCGCCAACTCAGTCGCCTGCGCCGGGGTAGCTGCTGCCCAGGCAAGTGATTCACGCAGCGCATCCGTGGCTTCGGGCGTATGAAGCCAGCGATCATTGTCAGGCACGACCGTGGCCGTTCGTACCAGCCAAACCCCCGGTTGAGGCTCCTCGACCAAAACCTGCCGGCCGGCGAATTCCTTGCCAAGGGATATCTGGCCGCTGGCGCCGATGATTTTGACTGATGCTTTCATGCCGGCATGATAGCACAACCACGGTTCTGGCCGCAAAGGCTTGGCCCAAGCGGAGGCTTACGATCATGCCGGCAAACTTGAGCGCGTAAGGTGAGCCAGGTACTTCGCCTGCACAACGGCCGACGGTGAAGGCGACGCGGTCACATGCGAAAGCGAACGGCGGTAGATTCGGTCTTCTCTGCGGACAACGCGTGCCTGGTCTGCTCGCACAAATCGTCGATCAGCCCGGTCAGATAGGTCCAGAAGTCGGCCTGGTCAACGGTCTGGGTGACCAATTCCGCAGGCAGGAACCGACGCATTTCCTTCCTGAACTCGACGGCCACTTCAGGCACGGCGTGCAAAGACAGTCGTCGCTCTTCAAGCAAGCGCAGGAAGTCTCGCTGCTCGCACCGATGATCCGATAACTTGACCGGCACCAGATCGATGTGCGGCTTCACCCCCTGCTGATGCAGCCACGCCAGATCCCACAAGTCGCGATGCTTGATGCGATTGGGTCGCAAGGCGAAAGCCACCAGCTTGTCGACGAATATTTCCTCGCGGCTTTCAGCATTAAGGATCAAGCCGCTGGTGCCCATCTCGACGCCATAAGGGTTCTGCAGAACCATTGGTCGCGCTCGGTGGCTCGGAATGGCGCACACATCGATATTGATGCGCTGCGCCGGCAGATCCTTGCGACCGGGTCGGGTTTGCACCTTGAGCTTCCAGGTGTCGACGTTACCCTGCTCGCGCACCGGCTCGCCGACCTCGACCTTGAGCCCATATTTGGTCATCAAGCTATCGATCAACACTTTTGCCATCGCCGCCAGGCTTTCCCGATCGAAGTCCGCGCCGCCGGTGAAGTCCAGATCCTCGCTCAAGCGATTTGAGCCGTAACAGACGCGTAGGCAGGTGCCGCCGATGAACGTCAGCCGAGCCAACATGCCGGCATGGCTGAGAACCCGCAGGATGTCATGGTGCAGCAACTCCTTTTCCACCACCATGCGCAGCGGCGCCAAATCGCGCCGGTTTTTCAGGGCTTCATCGACCAATTGGTCAAACAGGCTCATGCACGGCGCTCCAATCGATCAAATCCATATTCCGGTGCGTCGCGCGCATGTCGCGCAAGGCCTGCGCCACACTGGCCCGCCACAAGCCGCAACGCGCGTCATAGCTCAGTTGCGCCCCGATCTCTGTCGACCGCTGTGCCGTGTGCACAAATTCGATGCTGCCCCAGCGGCCACAGGAAATGACGTTGCTGCGACCGGATGACATGATCGAAATCCTGTTGATCGGCACCTGCGAAATCACCCCGGCGTCGCTCAGCACGGTTTCCAGGCTGATGTAGTTGAAGCCGTCGGCGCGCAGCCGCGCAGCCGCACGAAACAAGGTTAATCCATCGGCGAGCAAGGCTGGTTCGTAAAGGTACAGCCCGCGACAGAGCCGCGTCAGAATGCCCGCCTGCACGCTACGCGTGAGCAGGGCCTTGAAGGCTGAATCGGACAAATCCGGCAGCAGGGCGCGGAGATCATGCGGGGTGAACATGCAATGTGCGGCGCTGGCTAGCTTTGCCAGGCTCTGCGTCAATTGCCGGACTGATTGCATCTAGGATAACTACACAATAAGTTTCATTTACTGTAACTTATTGTGTACTAATTGACAAGCCAAGTGCGCTGAGTTGCGCCCACGCGCCTTTACCGGAAAAACATCAAACGGAACTCTGTCGGCAGAGCGTTCCAAACGAGCGCGCTGACCGCGCCTCAGCACTCGCGCGCCAACACAGGGATCGAAGATGGTTTGGTCGCGGCCGTGTCGCTCAGAGTGAACTTCGATGGTCGGCGCCCGGACCGGACGGCCCATCACTTGCCGCCAAACAGCTTCCTGATAACACCCCACAACCAACTCCAGAATACCCCCCCGGCATCCACCTGCGCCACCGGCGCCTGCTCGGGCGGCGCGCTGCCTACCGGCACACCGAGCCTGGCATTCAGGTTGGCGGCGAAATCGGCCACCATCTTCTTCACGAATTCCTTGACCAACCCGCCGCGCGAGAACTGCGCGAGCGGGCCCTGCAAGCTGTAGTCGATCGCCACCGCCACGCGGGTGCGGCCGCTGCCGGCATCGAACAACTGGTAGCTGATGTCGCCGCGCGCGCGCGAACCGGACAGGCTGTCGGTGCCGTTGCCGCGGATCGCACCGCGCTTCTCAGTCTCGTCGCGTTCAAGTGCGGCGCTGCCGACGAAGGCGGCGCGCATCGGGCCGAACTTGGTGGTGATCTTGCCCTTCAATGCGGTCGGCGAATGCTCGCTGATCTCCGCGCCCGGCAGGCAGGCGGCCACCGCCGGCATGTCGGCGAAGATTTCCCATACGCGTGCCAGCGGGTGATCGACGGTGAATTCATCCTCGATCACGGTGCCAGGTTTCTTTTGTGCCGAGGCACGCGCCATTGCAGCGACCAGGGTGCTTTCCGGTGGCGCGGCGGCGGGTGTGGCGGCCGGTGCAGCGGTGCTGGCGGCAGCGGCGGTTGCTGCGGCGGGAATTGCTGCCGCTGTTGCCGCGTTGGAATCCGCGGCCGCGAACGGCGTGAACGCGGCAGCCGCCGACACCGCCACCGGCGCATTGATCGCTTGATTCGCCGGCCGGCGCAGTTCGATCACGCTCAAGATCGCGCGCACGATGCCGCGGTAGCCGGTGCAGCGGCACAGGTTGCCGGACATCTCGATGCGCACGCGTTTCTCGTCGGCATCCGGCACGCGCAGCACCAGGTCGCGCGCGGCGATCAGCATGCCGGGGGTGCAGAAGCCGCATTGCAACGCATGCTCGCGGTTAAACGCCGCGCGCAGCTGATTCATCACCTGGTCGTCACCAAAGCCTTCGATGGTGCGCACTTCGCTTCCCTCGCAGGCCACCGCGAAGGCGATGCAGGACCTTGCCGGCGCGCCGTCGATCAGCACCGTGCAGGCGCCGCACACACCGTGCTCGCAGCCCAGGTGGGTGCCGGTCAGGCGCTGGTTCTCACGCAGGAAATCACCCAGATGGGTGCGCGGCTCGGCCAAGGCCTGGACTCGGTCGCCGTTGACTACGATGTTGATGGTTTGCATTGCCATGGTTTTAGTCGCATGCCTTCTTCACCGCGCGCTGCACGGCGGCGATATGCAGCCTGCGCCCGGCGTAGTCCAGATTTGGTGCGGCACGTTCGAGCGCCTGGCCGATCGCCAGTTCGGTGACCGCGAGTGTGCCGCGCTGCGCCACCTCGGCGGCCAGTGCGGTCAGGGGCTGCGGTGCGCCGTTAAGTGCGCCGATCCACAGGCGCGCCAGCTTGCGCGCCGGGTCGAGCAGCACGGCGGCGCTGGCCTCGGGAAATTCACCGGTCTTGCGGCAGAACTTCCAGTAGCCCCAGCGTGCGTTGGCCGAGAGCTTCGGCACTTCCACCGCGATCACGATTTCGTCCTCTGTCAACACAGTGGCAAACGCGCCGGTCATGAAGTCTTCAGCGGCGACTTGTCGTTCACCGGTCGCGCCGGCGATGCAAATGGTCGCCGCCAGCGCCGGCATCACCAGCGGCCAATCCGCCGCCGGGTCGGCATGCGCCAGGCTGCCGCCGATGGTGCCGCGATTGCGGATGATGCGATAGGCGA
>JAYVWK010000115.1:0-4290 GCA_043786185.1 Burkholderiales bacterium | reverse complement strand
TGGATTTCGGAAGGAACCTTCGGCCTCGACCAGGGGGTCATCGTGCTGATGATCGAAAACTACCGGTCCGGCTTGCCATGGCGCTTGAGTCGGGGCATTCCCTGCATCCGGGCTGGCCTGCGCCGCGCGGGGTTTCGCGGCGGCTGGCTGTAACCACGGGCGCTTCGCCACACCGATGCCGCAAGTTCATCCACCTCTTGTGCGTCCCAGCGAGGGCCTTCATGATCGTGAGCTCTGTGACAACGCCCGGCCGCCGGGCTGGTGCAATCCGCGCCCGCGCGAGCCGTACCACCTGCTGGTCATCGGCGCCGGGCCGGCAGGCCTGGTGGCGGCACGCGGCGCCGCCGCGCTCGGTGCCAGGGTTGCACTGATCGAAAGCCACCTGCTCGGCGGCGACTGCCTCAACTACGGCTGTGTGCCGTCGAAGACCCTCATCCGCAGCTCGCGCCTGTACGCCGAGATGCGCAATGCCGCCAACTATGGCGTGCGGCCGCCAGACGATATCCAGGTCGACTTCCCGAGGGCGATGGAGCGCATGCGGCGCATCCGCTCGCGCATCAGCCGGGTCGACTCGGCATCGCGCCTCTCGTCCGAAGGCATCGACATTTTTTTTGGCACCGCGCGATTCTCCAGCGGCGATGCGGTCGATGTGGACGGCACCCGACTGCGGTTCAAGAAGGCGATGATCGCCACCGGCTCGCGCTCGATTCTGCCAACAATTCCGGGACTGCCTGAAGCTGGCTACCTGACCAACGAGACCGTGTTCGATCTCACCACGCTGCCGCCCAGTCTGCTGGTGATAGGTGGCGGACCGCTGGGCTGCGAACTGGCACAGGCTTTCTGCCGCTTCGGTTCGCGCACCATCATCGCCAACAACGTGCCGCACTTCCTGCCGAAGGAAGAACGCGACGCCGCGCAGTTGGTCTCCGACGCGCTGGCACGCGACGGCGTCGAGATCCACCTCAACACCACGGCCCTCAACGTGCGCGTCGAAGGCGGCAAAAAGCTCGTCGAAACGGTGAACCAAGGGAACGTGGCGACGATCATTGTCGACCAGATATTGACCGGCATCGGCCGTGTTCCGGCGGTCGCAGGCCTGGACCTCGAAGCCGCCGGCGTTGCCTACGACCCCGAAGCCGGAATCCAGGTCGACGATTTTCTGCGCACCACCAACCCGCGCATCTATGCCGCGGGTGACGTCTGCCTCGAGCACCGGTTCACCGACACCGCTGACGCGTCGGCCCGCATCGTCGTGCGCAACGCGCTGTTCCTGGGCCGCCAGCGTGTCAGCGCCTTGACGATTCCCTGGTGCACCTACACCGACCCGGAGATTGCCCACGTCGGCATCTATGTCAAACAGGCGCGCGAGCGCGGCATTCCGGTGAAGACGTTTACGGTGCCGATGCACGACGTCGACCGCGCGATCGCCGATGGCGAGGAAGACGGTTTCGTGAAGATTCACGTTCGCGAAGGCACCGACACGATACTTGGCGCGACTGTCGTGGCGCGGCACGCCGGGGAGATGATCAACGGCATTTCGCTGGCAATGGTTGCCGGCATTGGCCTGAAAACCGTCGCCCGCGTGATCCACACCTATCCGACGCAGGCCGAGGCGATCAAGATGGCGGCAAATGCCCATACGCGAACGCGTCTGTCACCGTTTGTCGGCTGGCTGCTGCGCAAATGGGTGAATCGGTGAGAGAAAATCGCCGCGCGCCAACTTAAGTCCAGGATGCCTGTTTCGACCACGACAGTTGAAGGGAGAAACCCTAGACGCAACAAATATTTCATGCTGACGCAGCATAAAAATGCATGGATAGTGCATCAAGGAGAAAACATGACAGCAGCCAAAGCCAGGCTTGAAGGGTCCGATTTCGCAAAGGGGATTTCCCTTGAAAACCTCAAAGACGGCGCACTGCTGCTCGGACATGCGCATGGCGACGATGTGATTCTGGCGCGACGGGGCGACGAGGTTTTTGCGATTGGCGCCACCTGCACGCACTATGGCGCGCCGCTCGCCGACGGGCTGCTGGTCGGCGACACCGTGCGCTGTCCATGGCACCACGCATGCTTCAGTCTGCGCAACGGCAAAGTGCTGCGCGCGCCGGCATTGAGCCCGATTGCCTGCTGGAAGGTTGCGCAGCATGACGGCCTTGCCTGTGTGCGCGAAAAGCTTAAACCTCTGCGCCACGACGCACCAGCCGCGCCGGGTCAACCGAAGTCCATCGTCATCGTCGGAGGCGGTGGTGCCGGCAACGCAGCTGCCCAAATACTGCGTCAACTGGGCTTTTCAGGTCACGTCACCTTGTTGAGTGCTGATGCATCGCCGCCGTACGACCGGCGGAATCTTTCAAAGGGCGTGCTCGCCGGCACGGCTGCCGCCGAATTTATGCCGCCGCGCTCGACGGGGTTCTACAAGAAACTTGACATCGATCTGAGGCTGAATTCGCGGGTCGCAAGCATTGACATTGCAAGCCGGCAAGTCGAACTCGAAGACGGCAGTCACCACTGCTACGACGCCTTGTTGCTCGCGACCGGTGCCGACCCGGTGCGGCTCGATTTGGCCGGTTCCAGCCTGCCGCACGTGCATTACCTGCGCACTCTGGCCGACTGTGACGCGTTGATTGCCAACGCGAAGACTGCCAGGCGCGCAGTTGTCATCGGTGCAAGCTTCATCGGTCTTGAGGTGGCCGCGTCGCTGCGCGCGCGCAATATCGACGTGCAGGTGGTCGGGCGCGAGGCCATTCCGATTGAAAAAGTCCTTGGCCCCGATGTCGGCAACTTTATTCGGCGGCTGCACGAGCAGCATGGCGTCAGGTTTTACCTGGGGAGCACTCCGACTTCGATCGATGCGACCAGCGTGAGCTTGCAGAGCGGCGAAAGGCTGGACGCTGATCTCGTTGTAATCGGCGTGGGCGTCAAACCAAGTCTGGCCCTGGCGCAGTAGGCCGGTCTTGCGATTGATCGAGGCGTCAGCGTCGATGAGTATCTCGAAACCAGCACCCCCGGCATCTTTGCGGCCGGTAACATCGCGCGCTGGCCGGACCCGCTCACTGGTGAGCGCATCCGTGTCGAACACTGGGTGCTCGCGCAACGGCAAGGCCAGAGCGCGGCGCGCAATATCCTTGGAATGCGTGAGCGTTTCGACGCCGTCCCTTTCTTCTGGACCGAACAATACGATTTCGGCCTGGCCCATGTTGGACACGCTGAAAGATTTCCTGAATCCGTAACCTCAAATGAAGCCGCCTGATTTTCAATTTGGAATTGTCAATTACTCGTTGAATATGCCGTGATATCGCGTGCCGAAGCTGTTCATCAATGTGCGGGAGGCCATCCCTGGACCGTTTCACGAAGTTTTGCGCGGCTCGGGCATTATTTCGACCAGGCTTATCCACGCCCACTGGAAGTGGACAAAGCGAATCCCGGATTATTTGGTTGGCGCCTGCCAACTGCAGCGCTACGTGGCTCTGAAATGCCCGTAATGGCGATCAAACACCGCAAAGCCGCTATCACCGGCCCCCAGGCCCAGAATCCAGCGCCCAGCGTGCTTGATCATTCGAGCCGCCTTGAACATCATCTCCTGCATCACCGTCTTGATACGACGACGTTTGGCTGTGTGGCGTACCGGAGAATCGGGTTCATTGAGCGTGTTTTGACCAATCAAACGCAACTTGTTCATCGCCACTGCGGCGAGCTGGCACACCAGGAAGTTGGTGTCGAACTTGCCAGAGGGCAAACGTTCCAGATCCATATCCGTCTTGAACTCCGAGGCAAACTGCTCATGGGTGGCGTGATCGCAATACAGCGCAATGATCTCAGCGGGGCTGAACTTCTCTGGCAGCGTGCTCGTCCAGCCCTCCAGCACATACTGGGGCAACAGCAGAGTCACGCCATGCTTGTCAATGGTGCGCTCAGTCAGGCGATAGACACGGCGAGACGGCCTGGCCTCGGTGCCCACGCTGTCCAGATCCAAGTACTCCTGCCAGATGCATTCACGCTTGCCCAAGCGATGGATCGTCCACCGCGTGCTGGCATCCGCCGTCCTTTGCGCCGCAATGGTCTCCACCGGCGCTCTGCGCGGGTTCCACTTGATGATGAAGGCGATCTCGCGCGCCAGCGTTTTGGCTTGCGCTGCGATGCCTTGCATCAGCTTCAAAGAGCAAAAGCCGGAATCAGCGCGCACCAGCAGTGCCCCCGACACAAGACTTGCGGCCATCGGCAAGGCCCGCTCAAAGTTGTACTCGCTCTCGGCAGCAGAGTGCTGCACGCCGGGGCGCAATGCCAATTCCA
>JAYVWK010000114.1:0-9400 GCA_043786185.1 Burkholderiales bacterium | reverse complement strand
TCGGCCGGCAGCGCGATGATGGCCGAGCCCCACACCACGCCCTGCTTCTGGAATTCGGGCACGAAGTACTTGGGCGCCAGCTCCTGGGCGATGCGCACGGCGGCCAGAGGGTTGGTGGGCGCGATGAAGGGCTGCTCGAACACGCGCGAAAGCGGCACGCCGCGCCCCTCGTTTTGCACATAACAGGTGGCCCACTCGGCAACACCGCCGCGTACCGCCTTGAAACCGTCACGCGCGCCCAGCAGTGTGCCGGCGCCCTGTTCCTTGATCATCAGCTTGCCATTGGACAATTTCGCGACGCGTGCGAAAGCCTTTTGCCAAACCGGCGGCAACAGCGAGGTAGGCGGCGCCGGGTGGCCGAACTTGGCCTCGAAAGGCACACCGGTGAAGGTGGTCGGCGCGCCTGGCGCTGCCTTGGCGGCCAGCCAGTCGTCAACTAAGTCGGCGCGCGCCGGCAAATGGGCGGTGAGAATGGCGGCGCCCAGGAAGGGTGCTGCGATGCGCAACAAGCGGCTATGCATGGTGATCTCCGTTCGGGATTGTTGGCAATGATGATCAGGCAGCGCTGCCGAGGCGTTTGCGTGCCCGCGGGACGGGCTGCGATAGCGCTATTGACACTGGTGGCGGCACCGATGCGAACTTGCGTGCCAGGCGTCGCTCAACGGTGCCAGTGGCAGGTGCCGACAGCATCGCGGCCTGCGCGGCTATGAAATGGGCCAGCGCTGTGTCCATATCGTGCGAATCGCATTCTCCGCCCGAGATCACCTCGACATAGCCGACCTGCGCGGCGGTGAAATGCATCGAGCCCGAAAGGAACAGGTAGCGCCACGCCAGTTCGCGCTTGGGCACGTGCGGCAGGCTGCGACGCAGGGCCTCGAACAGGCGTGAACGCAGGTCCTTGAGGCCGCCAAACAATACATCGACCGTATGCGGCCCGGGATCGGTGAACAGGCGGCTCAGGAACTTGATATAGGCACGGCGATCGGTGCCGGGCACGCGGCTTTCGGTGAATATGGGCCCGGCGGTGGCGGCCAGGAGCGTCTTGATCGGAATCGGTTCGCCGCGGGCCGCGCGCTCAAGGCGGTCGAGCGTTTCGATACGCGCTTCGGCCAGACGCTGTACCGAGTGGCTGACCACTTCGCGATACAGGTCATCCTTGCAGCGGAAATAGTAGTTGATCAGCGCCGGATTGACGCCGGCATCAGCGGCGATGTTGCGCACCGAGGCGTCGTCATAGCCGAACTCGGCGAAGTGCCTGGTGGCGGAAGCCAGGATGCGCACGCTCGGGTCATCCATGGTGCCTGGCTTCGACATGGGAGTCGCGCTGAATCTCGGGGTAAGGGGCTATCAAAGGGCCGTTGAACGGCTGGCTGGAGCAGTGTTTAAACGTTGTTTTATACGGCGTTTAACCGGATGCTACGCCCGCTTGGCGCGGGCTGTCAACTCTCTGTCCTCTGAATGTCCTCTGAAATATTTCTTCGCCGGCCGGGGCAGGGCGCGGCGTGACCGGGTGCCGCCACCGCAGGTGGCGGCGGCGTCGAGCAGGCGCAGGGGCGGCCGCGCGGGACGCTGGCTGCCGCGGGTTTCGGCTAGGTCAATTCGCCGCTGTAGGTGATGCCGCTGTCGGCTAAGCGCTGCATGAATGCCGGTGATGCCGCATGGATCGCGTGGGCCGCCGCTTCCGGCATGTGAATGTCGTGCATATTGTGCGCACCGCCCGAAATCACCACCAGCAGGATGCCTTCGTCAGTGCCGACGTTGCGGAACGCGCGGGTCACGCCCGGGGGCACCGACAGCACGCCCAGGCGCGGCAGGCGCAGTGCCTCCTGGCCTGTCTCGCCCCAGGTGAACTCGAACTCGCCCTGCATCACCACAAAGGTTTCGTAGGTTGCCTTGTGCGCGTGCAGTCCCGGCCCCTGCCCTGGCGGGCACACCGCGTAGGTCATGGTGATGCCGGCGGCACCAAGGATGGGCGCGCTGCTGGTGATCGGCGTTGCGGCGCCGCCGTCGAGCCCGATCACGGGCAGCAGCTTGCGCGCGTACACCAGGTCAAGCGCCGCCAGCGGGATCGAGGCATCCTTCTGGATCGGCAGAGGTGTCAATGCTTCGAAACGGGCGGCGCGATTCTTCATCGCGTCCGGTACGGGGGCATGCGGTTTCGGCGTGCTTGCGACAGTCATGGCGCGGGCTTTCGGTGTGCGGGTGGGCCAATGTAGTCGGCTGGTCGCGGCGGGTCAAGCGAGATAGCGCGCGACCGGCGCGGGTCGCTTGCGCGATCAAGTGGGTCAACCAGGCGCCGAATGAAAATGTCGTTCCGGTGAGAGAATCCGCCATGGTTGACGTTTACGTAAACGTTAAGTAGTCTTGCGCCTGCCAAGTCAAGAAAATGCCTGGTCGTGTCACGCAACTCCGAGCGCTCAGGCGGCTGCCTTGGGCGCCAGATACCCGTCCACAGCTTCGCCGGGGCATACAATCGCCAATCGCCCTGCACCCGTGACGCGCACCGAGCAACCAACGAGACAACCGCCATGACCGACTTATCCGTCCACAAGCAGCTTGAATCCCCCAAGCTTGCCAACAAGGTGCGCTTTGTCACCGCGGCTTCGCTGTTCGACGGGCACGACGCCAGCATCAACATCATGCGGCGCATCCTGCAGGCCCAGGGCGCGGAGGTGATTCACCTGGGCCACAACCGCTCGGTCGACGATGTGGTGACCACCGCACTGCAGGAGGATGCCCAGGGCATCGCCATGTCGTCCTACCAGGGCGGGCATGTGGAGTATTTCAAGTACATGATCGATCTGTTGAAGGAGCGTGGCGGCGCGCACATCAAGGTGTTTGGCGGCGGCGGTGGGGTGATCGTGCCCTCTGAGATCGAGGAGCTGCATGCGTATGGAGTGGCGCGCATCTACTCACCCGAGGACGGTCAGAAAATGGGCCTGCTCGGCATGATCTGGGACATGCTGGGGCGCTGTGACATCGATCTTTCGACCTACGCACCGGTAAGCTTAGGCGCGATTCGCGGTCCGGCCCAACCCAATCGCCGCGCCCTGGCGCAACTGATTACCGCGCTTGAGAATGGCAAGGCTGACCCCGTCCTGCACCGGCAAATGCTGGAGGCCGCAGCGCAGGTCAAGACACCGACCTTAGGCATCACCGGCACCGGCGGCGCGGGAAAAAGCTCGCTCACCGATGAACTGATTCGTCGCTTCCGCCTCGATCACAACGAGACCCTGAAACTGGCGGTGATCTCGATCGACCCGTCGCGCCGCAAGTCCGGCGGCGCGCTCCTGGGCGACCGGATTCGCATGAATGCGATCGACCACCCCAACATTTTCATGCGCTCCTTGGCCACACGGGAAGCCGGCAGCGAAATCTCCAGGGCACTGCCCGACGTGATCGCCGCCTGCAAGGTGGCCGGTTTCGACCTGATCCTGGTGGAGACCTCAGGCATCGGCCAGGGCGATGCGGCGATCGTGCCCTTGGTCGGCACCAGCCTCTACGTGATGACCCCGGAATTCGGTGCCGCCTCGCAGCTGGAAAAAATCGACATGCTCGACTTCGCCGACTTTGTGGCGATCAACAAGTTCGATCGCAAGGGCGCGGCCGATGCCTTGCGCGACGTGCGCAAGCAATACCAGCGCAATCGCGAGGCCTGGAGTTCGAGCCCGGATGACATGCCGGTCTACGGCACCATGGCAAGCCGCTTCAATGACGACGGCGTGACCGCGCTCTACCAGGGCCTGCTGCCCAAGCTGCAGGAACTGGGCTTGCAGATCGGCGCGGGCCGCCTGCCGAAGGCCAAGGTGAAGGCTTCGAGCAACCAGACCCCGGTGGTGCCGCCGCAGCGTGTGCGCTACTTAGCCGAGATTGCCGACACCGTGCGCGGCTATCACGCCCATGTGCGCACCCAGACGCGCTTGGCGCGCGAGCGACAGCAGTTGCAAGGCGCCGCCGCCATGCTGGCGGCCGAGTGCAAGCAACAAGTCGCCTCGCTCGACACCCTGGTCGCCGATCGCCAGTCAAGGCAGGACGCGGCGGCCAAAAAGTTGCTGGCGCAGTGGCCCGACATGCAAAAGGCCTACGCCGGTGACGAATACGTGGTGAAAATCCGTGACAAGGAGATTCGCACCGCGCTTACCTACACATCCCTCTCCGGCACCAAGGTGCGCAAGGTCGCGCTACCGCGTTTCGAGGACCACGGCGAACTGCTCAAGTGGCTGATGCTGGAAAACGTGCCGGGCTCCTACCCCTTCACCGCCGGGGTGTTCGCCTTCAAGCGCGAGAATGAAGACCCGACCCGCATGTTCGCCGGCGAGGGCGATCCGTTTCGCACCAACCGGCGCTTTCATCATGTGTCGAAAGACATGCCGGCCAAGCGCCTGTCGACCGCCTTCGACTCGGTCACCCTGTACGGCAACGATCCGGCGCTGCGGCCCGACATCTACGGCAAGGTCGGCAATTCCGGGGTGTCGATCGCCACCCTCGACGACATGAAGGTGGTGTACGGCGGCTTCGATCTCTGTTCGCCGAACACCAGCGTGTCGATGACCATCAATGGTCCGGCGCCGACCATTCTGGCGTTTTTCATGAACACCGCGATCGACCAGAATCTCGACAAGTTCAAGGCCGACAACGGCCGCGAGCCGACGGCGGACGAAGCCGCGAAAATTCGCAGCTGGGTGCTGGAAAACGTGCGCGGCACGGTGCAGGCGGATATCCTGAAAGAGGATCAGGGTCAGAACACCTGCATCTTCTCCACCGAATTCAGTCTGAAGGTGATGGGCGACATCCAGGAATATTTCGTGCACCACAAGGTGCGCAACTTTTACTCGGTATCGATCTCCGGCTACCACATCGCCGAGGCCGGCGCCAACCCCTTGTCGCAACTGGCCTTCACGCTCTCCAACGGTTTCACTTTTGTTGAAGCCTATCTGGCGCGCGGCATGCACATCGACGATTTCGCGCCCAATCTGTCGTTCTTTTTCTCCTACGGCATGGACCCGGAGTATTCGGTGATCGGCCGCGTGGCGCGGCGCATCTGGGCTGTCACCATCAAGAACAAGTACGGCGGCAACGAACGCAGCCAGAAACTCAAGTTCCATTCACAGACCTCGGGCCGCAGCCTGCACGCCCAGGAAATCGCCTTCAACGACATCCGCACCACCCTGCAGGCGCTGATCTCCACCTACGACAACACCAACTCGCTGCATACCAACGCCTACGACGAGGCCATCACCACGCCCACCGAGGAGAGCGTGCGCCGTGCCATGGCGATCCAGCTGATCATCAACCGCGAATGGGGCATCGGCAAGAACGAGAACCCCAACCAGGGCTCCTTCATCATCGAGGAGCTTACCGACTTGGTCGAAGAGGCCGTGTTGAAGGAGTTCGAGGCGATCTCCGAGCGCGGCGGCGTGCTGGGGGCGATGGAAACCGGCTACCAGCGCGGCCAGATCCAGGAACAGTCGATGTTCTACGAGCACAAGAAGCACGACGGTTCCTACCCGATCATCGGCGTCAATACCTTCCGCAATCCGCACGATTCCGGCATGCCGCAGACCATCGAACTGATCCGCTCCACCGAAGAGGAAAAGCAGTCGCAGTTGTCCAGGCTGGCCGCATTCCATGAACGCAACCAGGAGGTGGCGCCGAAACTGCTGGCCGAGTTGCAGCAGGCGGTGATCGACAACCGCAACGTGTTCACCGTGCTGATGGACGCGGCGCGGGTGTGTTCGCTGGGGCAGATCACCGACGCGCTGTTCCAGGTTGGCGGGCAGTATCGGCGCAGCATGTAGGGTTGCCGAAGTTGCGCGCGCATGGCGCGGACCCGGTATCGCCGGCATTTGCGCCCTTGCCGCATCCTTGCATATTTAACATGGCATGTTCAAAATACAAGGATGTTTGGCCAGGCTGGCAGCAGGACTGTTTGTCAGTTTTCCCTAATAGCACCGAATTGCTTTCGCGCATCAGCCGCGGCAGGGCCGCGTAGCGGCGTGGAAGCACCTGAAATCAGCTTGCCGATCATTACCCTGCGTTTCTGGCTGGGAGGTGACCCTGCTCAACCAAAAAAGAAGTGAACCAAATGCACCCATTGCAAGGCCTGCGCGTCATCGATATCTCCAAAGTTCTGGCGGGCCCCTTGTGCGGCCAGTCGCTGGGCGAACTCGGCGCCGAAGTCATCAAGGTCGAGCCGACCGGGAGCGGTGACGACACGCGCGCCTGGTTGCCGCAGAAGGCCGGGCTTTCCGCCACCTTTCTCTCGGTCAACCACAACAAGAAAAGCCTTGCGGTCGATCTCAAGAGCGCCGAAGGCCGCCGCATCGTGCACCAGTTGGCCCTGTCGGCCGACATCGTGTTGCAGGGTTTCGGTTCCGGTACTGCGGCACGTCTTGGCGTGGATTACGCAACCCTGGCCAAGCTCAATCCGCGCCTGATCTATGTCGAAGTGTCGGGTTATGGCCGCGATGGCCCGCTGGGCGAAAGCCCCGGCTATGACGTCATGCTGCAGGCATTCTCCGGCATGCTCAGCACCATGGGTGTTCCCGGTGGCGGCTTGGCGCGGGCCAGCTTTTCGCCGGTGGATCTATGCACCGGGGCGCACGCACTGAGCGGGGTGCTGGCGGCGCTGATCGAGCGCGGCCGCACCGGGCGCGGCGCCTATATCGAAGTTTCGCTGTTGGCCACCGCGATGGGGCTGATGGGCTATCTGGCGCAGAACTACTGGGCGACGGGCAAGTCGCCGGTGCCGATGGGCACTGGCCACCCGGCACTCACGCCCTACCAGGCCTTCAATGCAGCCGACGGCCCGCTGATGATCGGGGTGGGCAACGACGCGCAGTGGCGGCGCTTTTGCCCGATGGTGGGCCTGGAGGACATGGTCGATGATCCGCGCTTCGCCACCAACAAGGATCGGGTTGACCATTTCGCGGAAACCGTGGCGCTGGTGCAAGCGAAGATCGCGCAGAAGCCTGTGGCCCACTGGATCGCGCAGTGTCAGGCGGCCGGCGTGCCTTGTTCGCCGATTCATACCCTTGAAGAGGCGCTGCATCATCCGCAGGTGGCGTCGCGCGGCCTGGTGCAGACCACCGAACACCCGGCTGTCAAAGAGTTGCCGAGCGTGGCCTTTCCGGTGCGCTTCGAAGGCCAGCCCTCAAAGTCAAAAAGCGCGCCGCCCCTGCTGGGCCAGCATACCGCGGAGATTCTTGCCGGCATCGGTTATGACGCCCAGGCGATCGAGGCCTTGTGCGAACGGGGTGTCGTCGAGGCCGGCGCGCGCGGAGCATGACGAAGGATAGGAAATCCAACGCGACATCTGGGGGTATCTTCGACTGTCTGATGCAACACTCGGCGGCACAACGTTGCCGGCGGTCGCGCGCCGGGGCCTGCGGGCTTCGTGACGACGCGGGCCGATGCGGCTGCGTGATGCCGCGCTGATCAGAGGATCCTGATCGGCAACTGCGGCACCTCGCGTACGTGCGGGGCGGAGATGCGGTTGCGCAGCACGCCTATCCTTGCCACTTCGAGTTCGATCAGGTCGCCGTCCTTCATGAAGCGGCCCAGCTCGTTGCCGCAGCCGCCGCCGACCGTGCCCGAGCCGAGGATTTCTCCCGGGTAGATCGTCTCCTCGAGCGAGGCGTAGGCGACGATGTCGGCGAAGCCATGCTTCATCGTGGCGCTGTTGCCGTGCGACCAGGTCTCGCCGTTGACACGCGCCGTCATGGCGAGGTCTTGCGGGTCGCCGACCTCGTCCGCGGTGGTGATCCACGGGCCGAAGGCGTTGCCGGTGTCGAAATCCTTGCCCTTGGCCGGGCCCAGCTGGCCCTGCATCTCGATGTACTGCTCGTCGCGCGCGGAAAAGTCGTTGAAGACGGTGTAGCCGAAGACGTGGTCGAGCGCGGTGGCCCGCGACAGATTCTTGCCCCCGCGTCCCATGACCAGGCCGATCTCCAGCTCGTAGTCGATGATGCGCGAGTACGCGGGCCAGTGCACCACGGCGTCGTGGCCGACCACGCTATAGGGGTTGCACTTGTAGTACACCGGGCGCTCATACCAGACCCGGGCGATCTCGACCGTCGCGGGGTCGAGGCGCTGCGTGCCCAGGCCGAACAGATGGCGGTTGGCGCGCGACTGGCGCACGTGCAGTTCGAAGCACAGGAAATCGCGGATGCGCGGCGGCCGCGGAATCGGCGCCAGCAGCCGGATGCTGTGCAACGCTACGGACTTGCCGGTCTTGAGGTTCTTGCTCGCCGCGGGGCCGGCCTCGATCAAAGACAGCATGTCGGGGTAGTTCGTGACCGGCGCGATGCGGTCACCCTCGACGACACCGACGCTGGCGTCGTTCCCGGTTGCGAATGTGGCGAGCTTCAATGTTCCCCCGTATGGCCGAAGTGCCTGTGTCCCATCAACTCCAGCATGCGCAGGATGTCCGGCGTCTCGTTCGGCGGCGTGGCGCCGAACTCGCGGTAGCAGGCGTAGACGTTGATGTACATGCGCTCGTCCTCGGCGAAGTGCGCCCACGGATCGAGCGAGATCGCGTCGGCCGCCTGAATGAAATCCATGCCCTTGTCGAAGCATTTCCTGGCCTCGGCACGCAAGTACTCGAGGTAGCTCCTGAACTCGCGGATGCCCGCCTTGTCGGTCAAGGCGCCGTGGCCGGGTACGACGACGTCCAAGTCCCAGGAGAGCATCAGGTCGCAGGCCTTGATCCAGTTGGCGATCGGTCCCGCCCAGATGGCGGGGTGCGCGCTGTTGAAGAGCATGTCGCCGGTGTAGACCACCTTGTCCTGCGGCACGTAGACGATCACGTCGCCGCGCGTGTGCGCCGGCCCGACCTCGATCAGGTGCACGTCCTTGGCGCCGACCTTCAAGCGCATCTCGCCGGAGAAGGTTTCGGTCGGCAGTTCGAGACGGATGCCCTGGAAGTCGAAGTGGCGGCCCATCACCTCGTACCAGAACCTGCCGGCCACGCCCATGGTCTGCCATTCCTTCTGCCAGGTGGCGTACTGCGCTGGCGGCCGCAGTGGCATGTCCTCGGCCGCCGCGCGCGAGGCGATGATGCGGTGCCCTTGCAGGAGCTGGTTGCCGAAGAAGTGGTCGCCGTTGGCGTGCGTGTTGACGAGCGCGCCGATCGAGGCCGCAGCGGGCACCGCCCTCTTCATCGCGTCGAGCATCTCGCCGGTGAGCTTCAGATCGAAGAGCGTGTCGACGAGCAGCGTCTGGCCGCCGTCGGCGATCAGGCCGGCGTTGGACCAGCCCCAGCTGCCATCGGGCATCAGCCAGGCGTGGTGGCCATTGCCGAGATCGTGCAGGCCTTTGGTGTATCTCCAGTCCTTCATCTCTAGTCCCCCTTGATGCCGGCGTCGCGGATTACCCTGCCCCACTTTTCGTAGTCCTTCTG
>JAYVWK010000113.1:0-4026 GCA_043786185.1 Burkholderiales bacterium | reverse complement strand
GGTTTGCAGCGTGGTGAAGGGCACGTCGAAACCGTAATCGCGCGGTTCGCACGCCTGCATGCGCTCGGCCATGTGGCGGATATAGCTGATGATGCGTGCGGCATATTCGATCGCGTTCACCCCCTGCGGCGTGAGTGCCGAATGCGCTTCCCTGCCGCGTACGCAGCACGCATAGGAGCGCTTGCCCTTATGCGCGATCACCGGCTGCATGCTGGTCGGCTCGCCGATCACCGCGCCCGCCGGGCGGATGTTATTGCGTGCCAGGTCTTCGAGCAGGCCGCGCGCGCCAATGCAGCCCACTTCCTCGTCATAGGACAGGGCGAAATGTATCGGCGCTTTGAGATCCGCCGCGGCAAAGCGTGGTGCCATCGCCAGGATCACGGCGAGATAACTCTTCATATCGCACGCGCCGCGGCCGTAGATGCGGTCGTCTTTCAGCGTCGCCTTGAACGGGTCGCTCGACCAGTTCTGCCCGTCCACCGGCACCACATCGGTGTGGCCGGAGAGCACGATGCCCGGTCGCGGCACTGCGGGCGGGCCATTTTTGCCGTGCACGGTGGCAAACAGGTTGGCCTTGCGACGTTCGGCGTCGTACACCAGTGTCGATTCGACCCCGTGACGCTTAAGCCAGTCGCGTACCCATTCGATCAGGCCCAGGTTGGATTCGCGGCTGGTGGTGTCGAAGGCGATCAACTGTTCAATCATCGCCATCGATTCGGGGCGGATTGGGCTTGAGGATTCGGCTTTCATGCGGTACCTCCGTCATTCAGGTGGCAGGCCGACAGGCGGCCCGGTGCGATCGCTTTCAGGGCCGGTGCCTGGATTGCGCAACGCGGCCCGGCATGCGGGCAGCGCGGGTGGAAATGGCAGCCGGTGGGCGGATTCAAAGGCGACGGAATTTCGCCCTTGATCGGGATGTAGTCGCGCTTGCGCTTAGTCAACGATGGTACTTCGGAGAGCAGCGCCCGGGTATAGGGATGGTTCGGTTCGGCATATACCGAGCGCGTCGGCGCGGATTCCACTACTCGCCCCAGGTACATGATCACCACCCGGTCGCTCAAATGGCGCACCACGCCCAGATCATGGCTGATGAAAAGGTAAGTGAGTCGCAGTTCGGCGCGCAACTGCATGAACAGATTCAATACCTGCGCCTGGATCGAAACATCGAGCGCCGCCACCGCTTCGTCGCACACAATAAATTCCGGCTTCACCGCCAGTGCGCGCGCGATGCCGATGCGCGCGCGCTGTCCACCGGAGAACTGGTGCGGGAAGCGGCGTGCCATGGCCGGGTCGAGGCCGACGCGGGCGAGCAGGGCGGCCACGTAGTCGTTCTGTTCGGAAGCGCGGACCAGGCCGTGCACCACCGGGGCTTCGCCGACAATATCGGTGACCCGCATGCGCGGGTTGAGCGAAGCATAGGGGTCCTGGAAGATCATCTGGATCTTCAACTGCGCGGCGCGCGCGGCTTCGCCCTTGAGGGCGCCGGTATCGATGCCCGAGTACAGGCGCGTGCCTTCGGTGGGCGGATGCAGGCCCACCGCGATACGCCCCAGGGTCGACTTGCCGCAACCGGATTCGCCGACCAAGCCCACTACCTCGCCGGCTTCAATCGCCAGATCGACGCGGTCGACCGCATGCACCACTTCCTCGCGAATATTCGCGCCCAGCAGGCATGCAAGCTTGGCGGCGGCGTCGAGCGACTTGACAAAGCGCTTGGAGACCCCCTTCAACTCGAGCAGTGGCGCGTTCATTGCACTACCCTCCTGTCACTGCGTGACATCCTCCCGGAGGGAGGCGCATTGACCAATTCGGCGCTCCCTGCGGGCGGCCGGGCGGGAGCGTTCATCGGGCCAGCGCCTCGGCATCCGGCAACACCAGGGGGTCGCTATGCGGATGAAAGCAGCGCGCCGCATGGCCGTCGGCGCCAATCTCGTCGGCGGGTTCCTCGGCGCAGCGCTTATCGGCACGCGCGCAGCGCTCGCGAAAAGGGCAACCCGGTGCCAGGTTCAGAAGCGATGGCGTCATGCCGGGAATCTGCGACAGCGGCTGGCCGCGCGGATTGCAGGCCGGCACCGAGCGAATCAGGCCGCGCGTGTAAGGGTGGCGCGGCAGGTCAAGCACCTGCGCCACGCTGCCGGATTCGACCACCCGGCCTGCATACATCACGCAGATGCTGTCGGCCAAGCCGGCCACCACCGAAAGATCGTGGGTGATCCAGATCAGCGCGGTGCCGGATTCGCGGCACAGCTTCTGCATCTCGAACAGGATCTGCCCCTGTATGGTGACATCCAGCGCCGTGGTCGGTTCGTCGGCGATGATCAGCTCTGGCTTGTTCAGAAGCGCGGTGGCGATCGCCACCCGCTGGCGCATGCCGCCGGAGAACTGGTGCGGATAGCACATGAGGCGCTCGTCCGGCGACGGGATGCCGACCTGGCCCAGCGCCGTGCGCGCGCGTTCCAGCGCCGCCTGCCGGCTCACCGTCTCATGCGCCTGGATCGCCTCGATCATCTGCGTGTCGATGCGCAGTACTGGGTTCAGGGTCATCATGGGGTCCTGGAAGATCATCGCCACCCGGCGCCCGCGATAGCTGCGCATGGTTTCCGCGTCCAGGCTGCGCAGGTCGGTTCCGTCTAACATGATGCGCCCGCCTACCACACGGCCGGGTGCGTCGATCAGGCCCATGATCGAGTAGCCGGTCATCGACTTGCCCGAGCCCGATTCGCCGACTAAGCCCATGATCTTGCCGCGTCCGACCGTGAACGACACCTCGTTGACCGCTTTCACCACGCCCTGCTTGGTTACGAAATGGGTCGACAGATTCTCGACCGCGAGTGCCGCTGCACTCATTTCTTGAGCCTCGGATTGAGCACGTCGCGCAACTGATCACCCACCAGGTTGATGCTGACGATCATCAAAAGCAGCGCGACACCAGGGAAGAAGCTGATCCAGTATTTGCCCGAGAGCATGTAGTTGAAGCCATTGGCGATCAGGAGGCCCAGTGAAGGCTCGGTGATCGGCAGGCCCAGGCCCAGGAACGACAGGGTGGCTTCCAGCGTGATGGCAGAGGCCACCTGCACAGTGGCGATCACGATCAAGGGCGGCATGCAGTTGGGCAACAGGTGGCGGAACACGATGCGCGCCGGCGGCAGGCCCAGCACTTGTGCCGCCTCGATGTATTCACGGCGCCGCTCGACCAAGGCCGCGCCGCGCACGGTGCGTGCGTAATAGGCCCACTGCACCGCGACCAAGGCCGTGATGATCTTGCCCAGGCCCTGGCCCAGGAGCGCCAGCAGCACCAGCGCGATCAGGATCGGCGGGAACGAAAGCTGGATGTCAGCCACCCGCATGATCAAGTTGTCGGTGCGCCCGCCTACATAGGCCGAGATCATGCCGGCGGTGGCGCCGATGATCAGCGCCAGCACGGTGGCGGCGAAACCCACGAATAGCGAGATGCGCAGGCCGTAAAAAATGCCCGACAGCATGTCGCGGCCCTGGTCGTCGGTACCCAGCGGTGCGATTTTGTTGTTGCCCAGTTTGGCGCCGGGTTCGAGCTTGGCGTCCATGATGTCGAGTTGCGCCAGGTCGTAGGGATTTTGCGGCGAGATCCAGGGTGCGGTCAGCGCGATTACCAGGATCGCCAGCAGCACGCATGCGCCGGCCACCGCGAGACGGTTTTCGCGGAACTCCTCGATGAAGCGTGACAGTGGCGTTTGTTCGGCAATGGTCATGCGGGCCTTTCGGCAATAGTGTCGGCAACCATCATGTCGCCCAGATATAGCGGATCAGCGTGGTGGGCAAGGCGAAGGCCAGGCCGTGACTGAAGGATTCGAGGGAGCCGGCCGGGCGGCCGCGTTTTTGGCGCCAGGCACCGACCGCCGCCATCATCAGGCCGCAGGCGATCGGCACACCGATAAGCACCGCGATGCGGGTGTCGAAGGTGCGCGCGAAGGAGGCCGGAAACAGCTGCAGGGACACTACGCCGATCACGCCGCTTACCAGGGCGAACAGGACAAACCGGGCGCTGCC
>JAYVWK010000112.1:0-3803 GCA_043786185.1 Burkholderiales bacterium | reverse complement strand
CTGATCACCCATTTCGTGCACAGCGCGGCACCGCCGCGTCGCGAGGCCGACCACGCGCTGGCGGTCTCAGACGAGACCTGGGTGCGCATGCGGGCGGTCAATGTGGATGCCGGCTTTCACCTCGCACGAGAGCTGGCCAAGAGCCTGATCGCAGCCAAGGTGCCGGGGTCCTTCATGTACTTGACTTCCCTGCATACCGAGACGCCGCGCAACCTGCCGCACTACAGCACCGCCAAGGCGGCGCTGGCGATGCTTGTCAAGGAATTGGCCAAGACCCTCGGGTGCTACAACATCCGTGTCAATGCGCTGGTGCCGGGCGCGATCGCCGCCGGCGGCTTTGTCGCCGACCCGGCGCTGGCGCGGCACATTCCGCTCGGGCGCCTGGGTGCCGCGGAGGATCTGGCACCACTGGCGCTGGCCGTGCTGTCGAATCGCATTTCGGCTTATGTGACCGGCGCGGCGATCGTGATCGACGGCGGCCTGGCACTGACCAACTGGTTCGCGCCACCGGGTTTAAGCGAACTGGATCAATGAAATCAAGAAGTCATTTCACAAAGGACACATCATGCGCGCAGCAAGCTACAAGACCACCGGCAAGGCATCCGAAGTACTCACCGTAGGCGAACTGCCGACCCCTGCTCCGGGACCGGGAGAGGTGCGCGTCAAACTGGCTTTTTCAGGCGTCAACCCGTCGGATGTCAAGTCGCGTAGCGGCGCCTCGAACCGCGGCTGGAACTTCGCCGCGACCGTGCCGCACAGCGACGGCGCGGGCGTGATCGATGCGGTGGGCCCGGGCGTCGAGGCTGCGCTCATGGGGCGGCGCGTGTGGGTCTACAACGGCCAATGGGAACGTCCTTTCGGTACCGCGGCTGAATTCATCGCGCTGCCCGCCGCGCAAGCGGCGCCCTTGCCGGACCGAGTTTCATTCGAGGCCGGCGCCTCGATCGCCATCCCGCTGATGACCGCGTTTCATGCAGTGGCGGCGTGCGGCACGCTGATCGGCCGCACGGTGATCGTGGCGGGGGCCGCGGGCAGCGTGGGCTATTACGCCACCCAGCTCGCGCGTATCGCCGGTGCGCGCGTGATCGCCCTTATCAGTGGCGCGGCCAAGGCGGAGATCGCGCGCGGCGCGGGCGCGCACGAGGTGGTGAATTACCGCACGGAAGATGTCACCGCACGCGTCAAGGCCATGACCGGTGGGCGCGGTGCTTCCCGCATCATCGACTTAGACGCCGCCGGCAACGGCAAGCATTACGGTGCATGGCTGGAATGTGGTGGCAAGGCGGTGATCTACGGCTCAAACGCCAAGGACGTTGTCGTTCCCTTCGGCCCCATGATCACCAACTTCGTGACCATGTATTTCTTCATTGTCTACAAGCTGCCGCAGCAGCAGATGCGCGAGACCATCGAGGGCATCACGCAGTTGCTCGAACAGGGGGTGCTCAAGCACCCGCAAACAGCCATCTACGCCTTGGACGACATCGCCGCCGCCCACGAGCGGGTCGAGGCCGGTGCCAACGCCAAGGTGCTGATCAGGCTGTAGACCGGCGTTGCCGCGCGGGTGCTTACACCAGCGGCAACATCACGTTTGCGCGGAACGCCGGCCGCTCCTGCAGGCGCGCATACCAGCGTTTCAGGTGCGCATGCTCGCCATGCGCCACCGGCAATGCGAACCAGCGGTAGGCGAAGCAGCCGAGCGGAATGTCGCCCATGGTGATGCTGTCACCGGCCACGTAGGGCCGATCCGCCAGGCGGGCGTCGAGGATCTTCATTACCTCCAGGGTCTTCAAACGCTCCGCTTCGATTGCCTCCGGGTTGCGCTTCTCGGGCGGGGTGCGGATCAGGCCCCAGAACAGCGGCGTCATCGGCGGCGCCACCGTCGAGGTAGCCCAGTCCATCCAGCGGTCGCCGTCAGCACGCACCTTGAGATCGCCATGCCACAGGGACCCGGCGCCGTGTTTGGCCGCCAGGTAGCGCACGATGGCGTTCGATTCGTAGAGCACGAAGCCGTCGTCGTCGATCACCGGCACCCGGCCATTCGGATTCATGGCGCGGTACCAGGGCTCGTTGACGCCGCCATAGTGCAGGCCGGCATCGATGCGTTCGTGCTCAAGGCCCAGTTCGGCCGCCGTCCACATCACCTTTTGCACATTCACCGAACTGGTGCGGCCCCAGATTTTCAGCATGTTCTGTCGTCCTTTTTGGGCAAAAGTCGAGTCTGACACAAGGCGCGATATCGCCGCCAGCAACGGCCGCAGTGCCGCATTTTCTCGTGATGAGCGGGCGGCATGCCCGCCGAACAATGGGGCGGGACGGGCTACTTGCAGTCCTGCATGCAGCGCACCCCCCTGACATCGGGCCGCGGGTCATGCTGGGTGAAGCCGTTGCGATTCGGCATTTGCACCTTGGGCAGTGATTCTCGGCGGAGCTGTTGCCCGAGCATTCCAGGTAGTGCACGCGCGAGACCGAGGGGTAGCGCAGCAGATCATTCATCGACAGCAACAGCGGCCGTTCGACCATGCCATGCAGCATCAGGCGATGCGCGTCCGGGTTGATCGCCGGTACCCCGGCGTGATGGCGTTCAAAAAACAAGCCGTTGGGCGTGATGGTGCCGAACAGGTTTTGAAGTGGTGTGCGGGTGGCTGTTGGAAACGCTGCTGGAGAATCGGGCAGTTTGCGCACCACGGATTTCTCGAACGGCGAAGGCATGCCGTAAGGCGGGTTGAGAAAACCCGCGCCCTGCTGCCGCGTCCACTCGGGCACATTGGGCGGCAGGCTGGCTGTCGCGTCCGCGGCGTAGGCTTGCTGGCGCAAGCTTGCCGCCCCCAACACGCCGGCTGAAGCGAGCGCGCCACGCTTGATGAAACGCCTGCGGTCACTCGGCTTGCGCTCGTCCGCGCCCGCTGCTCCCATCGGTTTACCCTTGGTCATGTCCTCCTCCTTTTTGTTTTTTTCCTGCACGTCATGCTTGCACAAATCGCCGCTTCGCGTGGCCTTGCCTATTGGTCAAGCTCCGCATAGTGGCGGAAAACTCCTTGCTGGTTGAAGTGGATTCGCCGTTTCGAGACCAGATAGCGCGCGACACGCGGCCGCTTCGCCACCGCGTCGTGCAGCGCAATCAGGCGCGGATAGGCGGGCAGGGCGCGCGCCATCGCGCGCGGGAACGCATAGCGCAAGCCAGCCACCAACTGGAACATCGACAAGTCGACATAGGTCAAGCCCGCGCCGATCATGTGTCGTGACCCTGCCGGGTTGCGCTGCAGCACGTGCTCGAAATAGCCCAGGTATTTCGGCAAACGATATGCGATGAAGGCGGCCGCGCATTTCTTCGCTTCGCGCTTCTGATCTTCGTAATAGAGATGGCTGGCGATCGGGTGATGCGTGTCGTGGATCTCGCCTACGAAGTCGGCTACCGTCAATTGCAACTGATGCGCCCAGCGCCGGCCGGTTTCATCGGTCGGCGCGAGTTTCAGACGCGGTCCCAGCCAGGCAAGAATGTTGGCGGTCTGTGCGATCAATTCGTCACCGGCCTTCAAGAACGGGGGCGCGAACGGCGGGGGCGGCGCGTCGCCTTGCATCAGCTTCATCATCGCCGCAACGCCGCCGCCGCGCGCGGCCGGCAGACGGACCACGTCATCGTAGGCGGCGCCGGCGGCTTCCAGCGCCAAGCGCACGAATTCGCCGCGGCCCTGAATGGTCGGCCAGTAGTAAAGCTGGTAGCGCATGCCGCTTGCCTCTCGGATGTTGTGGATTGTCAATTCGCAGTGCCGACGCGCCAAGCGTTCATTCCCAAGCGCGCACCA
>JAYVWK010000111.1:0-14897 GCA_043786185.1 Burkholderiales bacterium | reverse complement strand
CAAAGACAAGCTGCTCCTCACCGCCACCCCGCTGCAAAATTCCCTACTTGAATTGTTCGGCCTGGTCAGCTTCATCGACGAACACGCCTTCGGCGACCTCAAAAGCTTTCGCGAGCAATTCGCCAACCTGATTCAGCGGGATTCGGGGAGAGGCCAAGCGCCGTTATATCGCGGCGATTCACGCGGCGGTGTTTCGAGCGGTGATTGACCGCACCCTGCGGCTGCAGGCTAGCGCTTTGCGCGGGTGACGGGAGTGCGAGGAGCCGTTTTGTCGCTAACAGATACAAACCTGCCGGAGACGCTTGCGGTCTTGAACGGGGCATGGATGCCCTCGATGGCGGATGAACTGGCGACAGAATTGAATACGCCGCGTTCACGCGCGGCGCGGTCACGCAGATACGGATTGGTGTGGGATAGCTTGGTGGAACTCATGGGAATAAGTATAGCAGCGGACGAAGACCCAAAGCCGAAAGGACTGCGCGGAACATGAACCGACACGTCAATGCCATCGCCGGTCGACTTTCACTGCGGACGCTGCAGCGCCGCTCGCTTGAGGTGCTGGACCGCATCACCGAGATTGCGCCGCCGAAGAAGGATGCGGACATCGCCGCCGCGCTGGAGGCGATCCGCAGCGAGTTTCCGTCGGTTACTGATTTCGAGCGCGAGTTTCCCTCGCTTTGCTTTGCATTGGCAACTGGGGTCGGCAAGACGCGACTGATGGGTGCGTTCATCAGTTATCTGCACGTGGCGCACGGTATCAACAATTTCTTTGTGATGGCGCCTAACCTCACCATCTACAACAAGCTGATTACCGACTTCACACCGAACACGCCCAAGTACGTGTTCAAGGGCATTGCCGAATTTGCTACGGAAGCGCCGGAGATCATTACCGGCGACAACTACGAAACCAAGGCTGGCACGCTGTTCGATGAGTTGATCCGCTGCAAGATCAACATCTTCAACATATCCAAGATCAATTCGGAGGTGCGTGGCGGAAAATCGCCGCGCATCAAGCGGTTGTCGGAATACATCGGCGAGAGCTATTTCGACTATCTGGCGGGACGGCCCGACCTTGTGCTGCTGATGGACGAATCGCACCGCTACCGCGCCAGTGCGGGGGTGCGTGCCATTAACGAACTGAAACCTATTCTCGGGCTGGAACTGACGGCCACGCCTTTTGTGGAAACCGGCAAGGGGACGACGCCTTTCAAGAATGTGATTCTCGATTACCCATTGAGCCGCGCGATGGCCGATGGCTTCGTTAAGGAGCCGGCAGTGGTTACGCGCAAGAACTTCAATCCGGCGGGCATGTCACCGGAAGCGATCGAGCGCATGAAGCTGGAAGATGGCGTGCGGCTGCATGAGAGCGTGAGGGTAGAACTTGAAACCTACGCGCGCGAGACCGATCAAGCAATCGTCAAACCCTTCGTGCTGGTGATTGCGCGCGATACGACGCATGCCGGGCAGTTGCTGCAACTGATCCAGTCCGACGCTTTCTTCGACGGCCGCTACAAAGACAAAGTCATCCAGGTAGATTCGAGCAAGACCGGCGCTGAAGAGGAGGAGATGATCGAGCGCCTGCTCAAGGTCGAGCACACCGAAGAGCCGACCGAGATCGTGATTCACGTCAACATGCTCAAGGAAGGCTGGGACGTGACCAACCTTTACACCATCGTGCCGCTGCGCGCGGCCAATGCGCGCACGCTGATCGAACAGTCCATCGGCCGCGGATTGCGACTGCCGTATGGCAAGCGCACCAATGTCGTCGCGGTGGACCGCCTCAACATCGTGGCGCACGACAAGTTTCAGGAGATCATCGACGAAGCCAACAAACCAGATTCGGCGATTCGCATGCAGGCCGTGGTGCTCGATGAAGCGGACTTCAACAAAAAGACCGTGACGGTGGTTTCACAGTCGCTGCTCGCCGCCAAGTTGGGATTGCTGCCGGCGCAAATTACCGGCAGCACGCAGGTGGCAGGATCGGATGAGCCGCTGACCTTTGCCAACCCAGCGGAACAGAAGATCGCACAGATCACGCATGAGGTCATTCGCAAGCTGGAGAACCAGCCGCAAATGTTGCCGACGATTGAATACTTGAAGAAGCCGGAGATTCAGGCGGCCATCGTCAAGGCGGTGGAGGAGCAGCAACAACCCGCGCAGATGGAAATTGACGGGCTGACGGACAAGCCGGACGTCGCGGCGATTGTCTCGAAGACAGTTGATCTGGTAGTGCAGCAAACCATCAGTATCCCGCGCATTTCGGTGGTGCCCAAAGATAAAGTGAAATCCGGATTCAAGCCGTTTGCGCTGAAACTAGACACACTCAAATATCCGGCGGTGGCCGACGAACTCTGGATACAGCACTTGCGTACCAATGAACTTCAGGTGCTGACACTCGGCAAAGGCAGCAGCGAGGAAGCGCGGCTGGAGGATTACGTGGTCAGCGGGCTGGTCGATTTTGACGACATCTCTTACGACGACCATGCCGACCTGCTCTATGACCTTGCCGGCCAGACAGTGAAGCATTTTCTCGGCTACCTCTCGGAAGACGAGGCGCGCAAAGTGTTGCGCTGCCACCAGCGCGACATTGCGCGATTCATCCACGCCCAGATGCAGGCGCACTACTGGGAGGATGTGTCGGGCTATGAAGTGGAGGTGAGAAAGGGTTACACGGAACTCCGTGGAAGTGCATACAGCCTCACCGCGCGAGAGCCGGCGATGGACTACAAGGTCGCGCCGGCAGACAAAAGCAAGATGTCCAAATATTTGTTTGGCGGGTTCGAGCGTTGCCTGTTCTCAGTGCAGAAATTTGACTCGGACTCCGAACGCATTCTCGCGATGATTCTGGAGCGCGATGCTATCCGCTGGTTCAAGCCTGCCAAGAGCCAGTTCCAGATTTTTTACCGGCAGGGGGCTGACCATCTTGAGTACCAGCCGGATTTCGTGGCTGAGGCCAAAGACATGGTGTACATGCTTGAGCCAAAGATGCGCAAGGAGATGAATGCCATGGATGTGCTGGCGAAGAAAGAAGCGGCCGAGAAGTGGTGCTTCAACGCGTCAGTGCATGCGCATTCGCACCAGGGCAAGAAATGGCGCTATGCGTTGATACCTCACGACGCGCTCGCGGTGAATATGACATTGGATGGGTTGGCAAAGCAGTTTGGAAGCTGATTTCAACTTGGCCACTCAAGAAGGATGTTTGAGTTCTGCCGGGAGACAACATGGCAGGCAAGACGAGCTCGAAAATTTTTGCTGAATACCTTGAGCGCGTGAACTGGCAAGTGCTTGCGGAACAGCAGGCAGTTGTTCGCAGCATGACTCACAGTCATGCTCGCCCCTTGCCATAACGAAGACCCGCAGGATCAGCGTAACGCATTCTGCACCCAGCTTCATGCCTTGCGGAGTAACATCGTCCGCATAAACCCGGCGTGAAAGCCGGTTCGCTCAAGGTTGCAGTAAAGTTCAGCAGCCGATCGTCAACATCGGCACAGGGGGGGCACTATCTTGAGCACACTCAAATACGTTTGCGTGTCGGACCTGCATTTGGGTGCTGACTACAGCCTTTTGACCGCGATGAATGCAAACGGCAAGGTCGACTTGCTGCGCCCCGGCACAACGCTTGCGGCACTTGGCCGCGCCTTGCGCGAGACCGTGCAGCGCCTGAGCGGCCCCGAGCTGCCCACGCTGATTCTGCTGGGAGATGTGCTTGACCTCGGGCAGTCGCCATTCGGCGAAGTGGCCCAGGGCTTCAAGCGCTTCATCGAGGTGATGTTTCCGGCAACCGAGCCGCCAGTGTTCTCGCACCAGTTACTGACCGTGCCGGGCAACCACGATCATCACCTGTGGCGCACCGCGCAGGACCGTTTCTTCCTGCAGCATTTGAGCGCCTACCGCGATGCGAAGTTCATCCCCGACCTGATCGAGCATACGCCGCTGTTCGCACCCGGCGACATTTCTTGCGACCTGATGACTCAGGTGATGCAGGGTTACGCCCACCTGTCCGACGCGCAGGTGCGCGTCGCCTATCCCAACCTGGGGCTGATCGATGCCGAGCGCGCGCGTTGCGTGGTGCTGCATCACGGGCACTACGTCGACTCCACCTATCGCGTGATGTCTGCGATCAACAGCGCCTTTCGCGGCGGCGATGGACGCCCCGATACCGTGGCGAAGATCGAAGCGGAGAACGGCGCCTGGGTCGACTTTCTGTTTTCCGACCTGGGCAGCGCCGGCATGGTCGGAAAAGACATCGATACGCTCTACGAGATGCTGCGCGACGCCGCCGCCTCGCACCGCTTTTCGCAACAACTCAGTGACGCCTTGCTGGTCAAGCTGGCGGCCTCCTTCGGTATCGGTGGCGACACCAAGATCGCCCTTGGCGTGACCGTCGCCAACGTCCTCAAGGGCTTAGTGGATGTGACCGTGCTGCGTGCCGCCGCCTCCGAGCGCGACAGCTATTCGCGCGTGATGTCCGCCGACGGCGTGGCCGACCTGCGCTGGTATCTGGGCGGCCCGGTGCGCCGACAGATTGGCGAAGCCGGCAAGTTGCGCGCCACCCGCGACATGGGTTTCGTCTTCGGCCACACGCACAAACCCTTCCAGGACCAGTTGGCGGTCGATGGATACGCGCAACCGCTGGCGATCTACAACACCGGCGGCTGGGTGATGGACCAGCCCACGATGACGCCGGCCCAGGGCGCGGCGGCAATTCTGATCGACGATCAGCTCAACCTGGCATCGCTGCGCCTTTTCAACGACCCGCAAAACGGCAAGATGCTGCCGGTGCATGCGGCCGGTGTGGGCGGATTCCGCGACGCCGACAACCCCTTGCTGCAACACCTGGACGCTGTCGTTGGCCAGACACGCCCCCTGTGGGACGAGTTCACTGCCCAGGCACTTGCCGCCACCGAACTGCATGCCGGCGTGCTGCTCGACGGGTTTTTCACGCCTGACGCCGATAAGTGAGAGCTTGTGAAAAAATCAGAAATACGGATTTTTCACCAAACGGGCCTTGGTCGCAGACGAACTCGAATTTTTGACCTCTCAGAATGGCCCAGGATCGATTTGTCTGTTCCGGTCAATGGTCGAAGCACCCTCGACAATGTCTCACTTGTTCCTCAGTCAATTTTTTCACAGCCTCTGAGGCCTTGCACATGATCAACGCGATCTCCAAACCCCTGGCGCAACTCAAGGCCGAATACGACGTCGTGGTGATCGGCTCCGGCTATGGCGCCGGCGTGGCCGCTTCGCGCATGGCGCGTGCCGGCCAGTCGGTTTGCGTGCTCGAACGCGGGCGCGAGCTTCTCCCCGGCCAGTACCCGAACGACCTGTCGAGCGCGACCGGCCAGATGCAGGCCGACACCAGTCGCGGCCGCATCGGCAGCCCCTACGGCATGTTCAACGTGCATGTGAACCAGGACATGATGGCGTTAGTCGGTTGCGGTCTCGGCGGCACCTCGCTGATCAATGCCAACGTGGCGCTGGAGATGGACGAGCGCCTCTTCACTTACCAGCCGCGGCAATGGCCGAAGGAGTTTCGCGACGATCCCGATGCCTTGAAGCCGCATGTCGAGCACGCCCGCCGCATGCTCGATGCGCAGGCCTACCCGATCACGTTTCCGGCGCTGGGCAAGCTGCAAGCGCTGGAGAGTTCGGCCAAGGTGATGAAGCAACCCTTCTACCGGCCGCCGATCTGCGTGAACTTCGAAGACCAGGTCAACCCGTTTGGCGTGCCGCAGGTCGCCTGCACCCTGTGCGGCGACTGCTGCAGCGGCTGCAACGACGGCGCCAAGAACACCACCCTGATGAACTACCTGCCGGATGCCAACAATCACGGCGCCGATATCTTCTGCCAGGCCCGCGTGAGCCATGTGGCTCGCGAGGGCAACCTGTGGCGCGTGTTTTTCATGGGGCCTGCAACCGACCCGGCGGATACCACTTCCCAGGCAACGCCGATGAGCGTTGCGGCCGCCATCGTGATGCTGGGCGCGGGGAGCCTGGGCAGCACCGAAATCCTGCTGCGCTCGCGCGACAAGGGGCTCTCACTGTCAGCCAAGTTGGGCCAGAACTTCTCCGGCAACGGTGATGTGCTGGGCTTTGGCTACAACAACCATTGGCCGACAGGCGCGGAAAGCGCCGACGGCAACCCCGGCTATACGAACCTGAACGGCGTCGGCCGCGGCAGCAATACCGACATCACGCCGCTGCCGCAGCCCGGCCCCTGCATCACCGGCATCATCGATATGCGCAATGCCAAACGCGTGCAGGATGGCCTGGTGATCGAAGAGGGCGTGATCCCGGGCGCCATGGCCACCGCCATTCCGGCCGCCGCCTTCATGGCCGACGCCCTGTTCGGCAATTTTCTGCAGTACGGTCCCGCCCAGGCAGGTTCGCGCTTGCTCGAAGCGCAAAGCGAGGGCGACGCCATTTTGAACAACCCGGCGGCCATGAC
This sequence comes from Burkholderiales bacterium, assembly GCA_043786185.1. Classification (GTDB taxonomy): domain Bacteria; phylum Pseudomonadota; class Gammaproteobacteria; order Burkholderiales; family JAEUOS01; genus JAEUOS01. The sequence goes on along the minus strand of JAYVWK010000111.1, from coordinate 8,449 downwards.
CGCGATGGCCTACAGCGGGCCAGCGGCGCGCACCCAGACTTACCTGGTGATGAGCGTGGACGATGCCGCCGGCACCCTGGCGTTGCGCGACGACCGCCTGCGCATCGATTGGCCGGGCGCCGGCAAATCACCGGTGATCGCGCGCGACAACGATTTTTTGAAGCAGGCCAACAGTGCCATCCGCGGGGATTTCATCCCCAACCCGCTCTGGACCGAGGCGCAGGGCTACAAGCTGGTCACGGTGCACCCGGTGGGCGGCTGTGGCATGGGCGACGATGCCAGCGTGGGCGTGGTCAACCACAAGTGCCAGGTGTTTTTCGGCTCCGAAGGCAATGCGGTGCACGAGGGTTTGTATGTGTGCGACGGCGCGGCCATGCCGGGGGCGGTGGGCGTGAACCCATTGCTCACCATCACCGCTGTCGCCGAGCGCGCCTGTGCGCTGCTGGCCGCCGAGCGTGGCTTAAGCATCGACTATAGCCTCGGCGTGGCCAAGCCCTTGCCGCAAGCACCTGCCGCGGGTGCCGACCAAAGATCATTGCTGGAGCGTATTGAAGATTCGGTGAAGAGCGGCGCGCTGGATCTGGCGAAGAAGGCACTGCATGAAATCATCGACAAGCATCCCGATCAGCTGAGCCCGTCGTTCGAGTTCACCGAGACCATGCACGGCTTTGTCAGCACCCATGCTAGCGGTTCACCAGCCCCCGCGCGCGAACGGATCAGCGACGACTATGCATTGGCCACCGCCTGGGGACGCAGCCAGGGCAACCCCTTGTCATTCCGGCTGTGCGTGCACAGCGACAACCTGCACCAGTTGACCGTTGCTCCCGACCATCCGGCGCAGATTACCGGCACGGTCACTTGCGCGGCCTTGTCGGGCCAGCCGATGAACGTGTCGGACGGCCGCTTTCACCTGCTGCCGGTGGATGCGGCCCATGTGGAAACCTGGCGCATGACCTACGACATGGTGCTCACGCGCACCGATCGAGGCGGTACGCCACTTTATTTTCATGGCTTCAAGGTGCTGCATCAGCGCACTGGTTCGCATTGGTGGGATGACCTCACCACACTGTTCATCACTGTGCGCGAAGGCAGCGCGGACGGGCCCTTGTGTGCGCAGGGTATTTTGAAGCTCGACCTGGAAGACCTGATGTGGCAGGGCGCGTCGGTGAAAATGGAACTGCGTCACGACGGCGTGCTCGCCGACATCCTCAGCCACTTTCCGCAGGCCGTGTCGGCTATCGAAATGCTCTACATGGCGAAATTCGCAGGCTTCTTCGGCGGGGTGTTGTTCCAGTCCTACGGCGGCATGTTGTCGGACATGAACAATTTTCCGGCCAAGCCCGGCGTACGGGCGGCGGCGCGGCCACTGCGGGCACCGGCGCCGGCGGCGGTCACCATTCCACTGCTGCCGCTGGATCAAGGCTTTTCCATCAAATTGACGCGCTACCAGGGCGGCGACCGCGGGCCGGTGATCCTGGCGCCGGGATTCACCGTCAAGGCATCGTCGTTCGCGATCGACACGGTGGACACCAACCTGGTGGAATTCCTGTGCGCCAACCATTACGACGTGTGGTTGTTCGACTACCGCGCCAGCCCCGATTCGGGCAGCCCGATCAAGCCCTTCAACATCGACGATATTGCAAGCGTCGACTGGCCCACGGCCGTCAAGCACGTGCTGGACGACACCGGTGCGCCCAGTGTGCAGGTGCTGGCGCACTGTGTCGGTTCCATGAGTCTCCTGATGGCGCTGCTCAAGGGCTTGAGCGGCGTGCGCTCGGTGATCAGCTCGGCGCTCACGCTCACGCCGGTCACCAACTGGTTGAGCTACCTCAAGGTCGACCTCGATGTGGTGCGGCTGATGGAGGAATCGTCGCTGTTTGACAATGGATTCAATGTCATTCCCGGACAGGCCAACGTCATTCCCGGACAGGCGGGTGCGGATGCTGCCATGTTCGATCACAAAGTGGACGTGGTGGCCTGGAACATACCGGTGCCGGAGGGCGAGCAATGCAAGAATCCGGTATGCCGCCGCATTTTCTCGATCTTCGGCCCTTCCTACACCCATGCACAGCTAAATGAAGCAACGCATAACGCGATGATGGAAATGTTCGGCTTGATCGCCATTCCGCCCTTCGAGCAGTTGTCGCTGATCATGCAGCGTGAGCAGGTGGTCGATGCCCAGGGCGGAGACACATACCTCAAGCCCGAACAGCTGGCGCGACTGGCTCTGCCGATCAGCTTCATCACGGGCGCGCTGAACCAGATCTTCGACCCGGAGACCGTCACGCGCACCCACCGGTGGCTCAGCCGCGTCAACAGCCCGCAGTATTACGACATGCACTTGTTCGAGGACTACGCCCATATGGACATGTTCATCGGCCGCAACGCCGCGCGCGACGTGTTTCCGCACCTGCTCGACCGCCTTGAGCAGCACGCCCTGGTAAACAGCGCTTGAGCCCGCGCCCACGGACACCCAAACACCATGCCAACCCCTGAAAAAGCCGAACTGATCCGGCGCCAGGCGGCGATTCTGATGGCGGATGTCGCCGGTTACTCGCGCCTGATGGCAAGCGACGGCCCCGGCACGGTGGCCGCACTGGATATCGCGCGCGCCGCGTTTCGCGAGCAGATCGCGGCGCGCCGCGGCCACGTGGTCGACATGGCGGGTGATTCGGTGCTGGCGGTGTTCGACGAAGCCGGTGCCGCGGTGCGCAGCGCGCTTACGATACAGGCGCAACTGGCCGCCATCTTCGCATCGGTGGCCGAGCCAAAGCGCATGCGCTTTCGCATCGGTTTGCACCAGGGCGAGGTGATGGGCAAGGCGGACGGCACGGTGTATGGCGACGGCGTGAACATTGCCGCGCGCCTGGAGTCGCTGGCGGAGGCCGGCGGCATCACCGCCTCGGCGGCTGTGGCCGAGGCCGTGCGCGACGCCGACGACGTGCACTTCGTCGACCAGGGCGAGCAACTGGTGAAGAACATTCCCTATCCGGTGCATGCCTACCGCTGGGTCACCGCCGACCGCCAGACGCCGCCAGGCGCCTTGCCGCATGCGGTCAAGACCACGCGCCACCCATCGATCGCGGTGTTGCCCTTCGTCAACCTGAGCCATGACCCGGAGCAGGACTATTTCGCCGAAGGCATCGCCGAGGACCTGATCACCGCCTTGTCGCGGCTGCGCTGGCTGACCGTGGTGGCGCGCAATTCCTCGTTCACTTACAAGGGGCGCGCGCAGGACGTGCGCGAAATCGGCAAGTCGCTCAACGCACGCTATGTGCTCGAGGGCAGCGTGCGCAAGGTGGGCGAGCGGGTGCGCGTGTCCTGCCGTCTGGTGGACAGCAGCGACGGCAAGCAGTTGTGGGCGGAGAAGTACGACCGTGATCTGGCCGGCACGTTCGAATTGCAGGACGAGATCACCCTGATCTTAGCCGGCACCATCGAGCCTGAATTGAGCCGGGCCGAACAGGAGCGGGTGTTGCGCAAGCCGGTCGACAACCTCGATGCCTGGGACCTGTTCCAGCGCGCGCTGTGGCACTTTTGGCAATACACCAAGCCTGCCCATGCCGAGGCGCGCCGCCTGTTGCAACAGGCTCTGCTGCGCGACCCGCAATTCGCGCCTGCCCACTCGTACCTGGCCTTGAGTCATTTCTCCGGCTTCATCAACGGCCTGGACATGGCCCCGGACTCGTTCAAGCTCGCCTGCGAATGCGCCCAGCGCGCGCTGGCCTTGGACGACAAGGAAGCGATGTCGCGCTTTGTTCTGGGGCGCGTCTACACCCTGATGGGGCGGGTATCGGCCGGGGTTGAGGAATTGCGTAGCGCCGTGCGCTTGAACCCCAGCTTCGCCCAGGCACACTACGGTCTGGGTGCGGCCCTGTACGTTCTGGAACGCTGGGAGGAGGCGGTCGAAGCCGCCGCCACCGCCGAGCGACTCAGCCCGCACGACCCCATGTTGAGCGCGTTTCAAAGCACGCGCGCGGTCGCGCTGGCTTTTGGTGGGCAACTGGAAGAGGCGCGCCACGTTGCCGGTCTGGCGACACAAAGCCCCACAGCGTCTTATTGGAGCCACGCGGCGTTGGTCTCGATCCTGGGCAATCTGGGATACGCCGACGAGGCCGCGGCCGCGCTGGCACGCTTGCTGGAGCTGCGTCCGGATTTTTCCGTGGCGCTGTTCGATCAGGTGTTTCGCCCCTTGAAGGCCGAAGCCGGACAAGCCGTGAAACCGAGTCTTGCGCGCGCCCAGTTTCTTGGAGGCCTGCACAAGGCAGGCTTGCCGCAACCGAAATCAAGTGAGGGCCACCCATGAACGGTTCCGAAACACCCGGCGGGTTGGTCGGCGGAAGCGTGGCGCCCGGTTATGAAACCGTGCGCGCGGCCTTTGCGCAGAATTTCAGCGAGCGCGGCGAGCAGGGCGCGGCCTGCACCATGTTTCACCGCGGCCGGAAGGTGGTTGATTTGTGGGGCGGCATCGCTGACGCTACGACCCACGCGGGATGGCGCGAAGACTCCCTTGTGCTGGTGTATTCGCTGACCAAGGGCATGAGCGCGCTCGCCTGCGCGCTGGCGGTGTCGCGCGGCCTGTTCAGTTACGACATGCCGGTTGCAAGCATCTGGCCGGAATTCGCCGCCAACGGCAAAGGGGCGGTCACCGTGCGTGAATTGTTGTCCGAGCGCGCCGGTGTGGCTGCCATCGACCTGCCCTTGTCGCAGGCTATCATGGGCGACCAGAATGCACTGGCCGCGGCGCTGGCCGCGCAGGCGCCCAACTGGACACCCGGCGACTACGCCGGCAACCACTCGTACAGCCTGGGCTGGATCGCCAGTGAACTGATCCGCCGCACCGACCCCGAGCGCCGCAGCCTTGGACGATTTTTTGCCATGGAGATCGCGCGGCCCCTGGGCGCCGATTTCCACATCGGCCTGCCGCACGATGTGCCGGCGGTGCGCATGGCGCGCATCAGCGGTTTCGCGCCTTGGCAGATGTTCCTGCACATGGACACGATGCCGGCGATGATGGTGCTGTCGATGCTGTTGCCGTGGTCGCTGCCCTCACGCGCGCTCAACAACCCCACGCTCTCCGGCGGGCCCGCCGACCTGGACCAGCCCGCCTGGTGGGCAATCGAGGACGGCGGCGCCGGCGGCATCGGTTCCGCGCGTGCCCTTGCCACCGTGTACAACGAGTTTGCGACCGGCGGCAAGAGATTGGGCATCACGCTGGCGGTGCTGGCCGACCTGGCGGCGATTCCGCCGCCGCCGCGCTGCGGCTTGCGCGATCAGGTGCTCAAGACCGACCTCTGCTATTCGCTCGGGCTGGAAAAGAGAGGCGCGGATTTCGACTTCGACGGCTCCACCGAAGCCTTCGGCACCTTCGCGCTCGGCGGCTCCTACGCATTCGCCAACCCGGTGCGTGCAACTGCCTATGCCTATGTCACCAACAAGCTGGGCTTTTACAAGTGGGACGATCCGCGCGAGAAGGCGGTGCGCGATGCGTTTCTTGGTTGTGTGGCCAAGGCCTGAAGGCGACAGGCCGACACCTCCACCCCGCATTTCCGAAAGCAACTCCGCCTGCGCCATGCGAAATCCAGGCGATTGATCCTGCCTGCGTGTCGGAAATACGAATACATTACCATCCGGTTACCGCTTGTATTTCGTCCGGCGCGGCAAAGAGTGGGTGGTTCTTCTGGCGGGTGGCGACAAGTCCAGCCAGATCAAAGACATCAAGGCTGCGCTGAGGTTGGCGCGCGAAATGTAGGAGATCATCATGGCACTGAAGCTGCGGAAATGGGACAGCGCGGAATACCTCAAAACCGAGGAAGACGTGGCCTTGTATTTTGAAGCGTGTATGGAAGAGGCCGGGGACGATGCCGCCTTTATCGCCAAGGCACTGCACAACATCGCGCGAGCGCGCGGCATGACGCAACTGGCGAAAGAGACCGGGATGGGCGCGAGAGCCTGTCCAAGGCGGTTTCCGGTCAGGGTAATCCGAGTTTTGCCACGATTCTGAAAATAACGCGTGCCTTGCGCTTGAGAATGCACGGTGCCGCAGCGTCTGCCTAATACTGTTGTTCCACTGGCGTGGCTCGCCGCACGCGCTGTTTCATCGGGATTTCCTCATGTCGAACTCCAGCCTCACAGGCAAACGCATCCTCGTCACCCAGGCCGGCGAATTCATGGGCCCGGAACTTTGCGCGGTGCTGGCCGAGCACGGCGCCACCGTTATCGCCGACACGCAAGCGCTCACCAGCGCCGAGGCACCGGCCGAAGTGATCGCCGCGGCCGGCCATATCGATGTGCTGGTGGCCAACCTCGCCATCTCGGCGCCATCCACCGAGGCGGTGGCCGTGTCGGAGGCGGAATGGCGCGAGGTGTTCGGCGCGCTGGTAGACCCGCTGCCGCGCTTGTGCAAGGCGGCCTTGCCGGCGATGATCGCCCGGCGCTCCGGCAAGATTCTGGTGATGGGCAGTGCCTCGGCGCTGCGCGGCATCAAGCGCAGCTCCACCTACTGTGCGGCGCGCGGTGCGCAGGTGTCTTACGTGCTGGCGGTCGGGCTGGAAATGGCTGCGCACAATGTGCAGGTCAATGTGATCGCGCAGAACTTCGTCGAGAACCCTACCTATTTTCCGCCTGCGGTGCAGGCCGACCCGCGCTTCCAGGCGCGGCTGAAACGCGAGGTTCCGCTGGGGCGCCTGGTTGGCGCACGCGAGGATGCGCAGTTCGCCGCCTACCTGTGCAGCGATGCGGCGAACTGCTTTGTCGGGCAGGTATTTCCGATGTGTGGTGGCTGGGTGGCGCGCTAGGTCCGCCGATTTACGTGGGCAGTAACCGTGCAGTACCCGGTACCGGCTGGACCATTGTCGAAGGCAGGTATGCGCAACATCTACTCGCCACTTGAGCAATCCAGCTTATGTTTTGGCGCAGCGGTACAAACTTGCGGCTTCGGAGCGGCGTCGGCCTCGGAGTGGTTTAAAGGTAGACGCCGCGGTTTCAGGAAATCGTCACGCCACTATCCACCGCCAGGATGTGCCCGGTCATGGCGCGCGATTCGTCCGAGCCCAGGTACAGCGCGGCGTTCGCAATGTCCTGCGGCTCGATGCTGCCCAGCAGGTGCGACTGGTTCAATTTGTTGACGGCCGGGTTGGCCTGCACCAGCTTCTTCAAACGCTCGGTCATGGTGGCCGATGGCGCGATCGCGTTCACCCGCACCTTTTGCGCCGCGAATTCGACCGCCATCGAGCGGGTGATGGCGGCGATGCCGCCCTTGGCCGCGGTGTAGCAATCGCGGCTGGCCACGCCCATCAAGGCCATGTTGGATGTCATGTTGATCACCGAGCCACCGCCCGAGGCGATGAGCGCCGGGATGCCGTGCCGGCAACCCAGGAACGTGCCGAACAGGTCCAGCTTGATGACGCGCCAGAACTCCTCGATCGGCACCTCGACCACGTTGTTGTCCTGCGGGGTGGAGCCGCCGGCGTTGTTGTGCAGGATGTCCAGGCGGCCGAACTTGGCGACCGCTGCCGCGATTGCGGCGGCGACACTGGCCTCTTCGGTTACGTCGGTGCGAATGGCGATCGCGCCGTTGCCGGCCAGGTGCGCGGTCTCCTCCGCTGCCGCAGTCGAGATATCAGCCACCACCACGCGCGCTCCTTCGCGCGCGAAAAGGATCGCGGTGGCGCGGCCGATGCCTGCGGCCGCGCCGGTGATGAATGCCACTTTGCCTTCGAGTCTTGCCATGCTGGGTCCTTGTCGCGCTAATGTCGTCAATCGAGAATGTCTGCCGCTGCAGTAGTCGATGCCGGTGACTGGAAAACCTGGCGTGAGTCACGGCTATGCCCGCCGGAATTCAACCACGCTTCGCTGACGCGCAGGCGAGGTCGGCAACGGCACCAGTGGCTCCTCATTCTGTCAACGCCGGTTCGATATCGGTGTGCGAAAAATCATTTCCCTTGTAGAGCAAGGGCTCGCCGCTTGCCTGCGCCAGCGCGTAGCTCATGCAATCGCCAAAATCGAGCCCTGCAGGGTGGCGGCCCTTGCCAAAGCGCAGATACGCAGCTTGCGCCGCACGCAACTGCGGCAAATCAAACGCTACCACCTCGGCGCCCGCTTCGCGTGTAAAGGCGTCAAGTGCGGCGAGTGCATCGTCGCAATACCAGCGGATCAAAACGATCGATGCTTCAAGGAGCGCCGGTGTGCCAATGCGCGGCGTCGGATCTGTTTCGATCGCCTGGGCATAACGGGCAGTATCGGCTTCGCCTGCAAGGATGGCAACCAGCGCGGACGAGTCGATGATCATTTGGGCGCGCCGAATGCATCGTAGCCGATCGTCGCATCCGCATCGGCTTCGAGCAAACGCGGGCGGGCGGAGAGCGTTGCGCCAAGGGCCAAGAGGCGCGCGGCAACGCCGGCGCGGTGCCGTGGTGATTCACGCCGCAGGCGTTGTTCAATTGGGATG
>JAYVWK010000110.1:0-2606 GCA_043786185.1 Burkholderiales bacterium | reverse complement strand
GGCGAACGACCGGCACGTGGCGAACGCGACAGCGCCGGCCGCAATGGCCGCGGCGGCCGCGGCCGTCGCGGCGAGCGACCCGAGCGCGGCGATCGTCCGGAACGTGGTGAAAAAGCTGAACGAGGCGAGAAGACCGAGCGCGCTGACCGCCCGGATCGCGCACCGCGCGGCCCGCGCAACGAGCGTGGCGAACGCGAGGAATCGGCAGAGGCGAACCGGCCGGAGCGCGAACGCGGCGAACGTGGTCGCGGCGCACAACTGGAAGCGAAAGCCGATGCGCCGGCCGCCGAGGGCAGTCTTGACTCGACCCAGCGCGGCGAGCGCGGCAATGGCCGTCGCCGCGATCGTCCGCCACGTGTCAATGGCGATGCATTGCCAGCGGCAAACCTGGTTGATGCAGCGGCGCCAACAAGCGATAACCCGACCGCCGCAGCCGCAGGTCTCGACAACGGTAGCGGCTCTACCGATCGGCCGGATGCGCCTGAAGGCGACGATGCACGCGACGCTGATGGCCGTCGTGGTCGCGGCCGTCGCGGCCGTCGTGGTCGCGGCAGAAACGGCGAGCGCGATGGTGAGGCCGGGCCCAACGGCGAAGCAGGTGAAGGCGCATCGGCCGGCGTGCAGCAGTCGTTCGCGATGCCTGAACAAGCGCCAGCGGCGGCCACTGAAGCGAGTGCGCGAGAAGCCATGTTTGCGGCTACGCAGCCCCTGCCGGTCGCGGAAGAAGCGACAACTGTGGTCGGTGAAGGAGCGACACCAGTGGTCGCGACCGCAGTCGCGACCGCAGTCGCAAGCGCAGCCACAAGCGCAGCCACAAGCGCAGCCATGGTGATGCCCGCTCTACAACCCGCACCTGTGAGCGTCGCGGCAACCGAACCGGTGGCCGCTGCGTCGCCGGCGCCTGAAGCAGCACTAGCTCCGGCTGTCGCGGCACCGGTGCTCTTGCCGGTGGCTGCAGCACCGATGCTCGCGGCGCAAGTCGTGACCGCGGCGGCAGAACCGATCCGCGTACCCAAGTCGGCCGCCGAACTGGAAACCGAGCGACTCGCGATGCTTGCGCAAGCCGGCCTGGCGCTGGTGGAGACCGACGCGCAAAAGTGGCGCCATGCCTATGACCGCGCCACCTCGGTGGTCGAATCGGCGCCGCCCAAGCGCGTGCCGCCGCCGCCGCCGCCAGCCGAGCATGGCCCGCTGGTGATGGTCGAGACGCGCAAGCAGTAAGCGTTGCGAGCTTGGGGGCTGCGCCAGCGGTGCCCGCCCCCACCCGATCACCGCGCCGTAGCGCTGCCGCCCCAAAAAGGAGCAGCGCCCCGGGCGTTGCCAATTTGGCAATCGCAGCGCCGCTTTTCGCAGCGTCTGGCGCTCACTGCCACCTTGGCACCGGCTAATTCAATCCGGCTGCGAACGCGCCAGCGCGACTTCGATCAAGCCATCACAGGCGTCCTCGATATAGTCGAGCACCACCTCGAAGCCATTGGCCGCGCCGTAGTAAGGATCCGGCACCACCTGCGACTGATGGCGGCGCGCATGGCGCATCAAGAGCCCCACTTTGCGTTGGTGCTCGGGCGGACACTTTTCTTCCAGCAAGGCCAGGTTGTCCCAGTCCATCGCCAGCAGATGGTCGAAGCTTGCGAAATCGTCGCTGCGCAAGCGGCGTGCGCGCTGCTTCGAAATGTCGTAGCCGCGCCGGGCCGCATGCGCTTGCGCGCGCGCGTCGGGTGGGTCGCTTAAGTGATCGGCATGGGTGCCGGCGGAAGCCACCTCGACTACGGCAGACAAGCCGCGCAGCGCGAGCTTGTGGCGCAGCACGCCCTCGGCCGTGGGCGAGCGGCAGATGTTGCCCATGCAGACCATGATGATGCGCGTTTTTTTCTGCGAAATCATTTGCTTGCCCTATCTGGTCGAATCGAAAAATACGCATCTTCTACAAGGGCAGGTTCGGCCTGCCGGACCACACGCAACCGCCGCAACTTTTCGCCGATCCGAACCGGGAACCGCTCGCCCACAACCGCCCCCCCCCGAGCCGGCACCCGGTCTCGAGGTTTGATTTCGAGTCCGGAAGCGCGGACAATTTCCGGATGTGAGACGAATCATGCGGCCGCGAACTCCCGCAGCACTTCTGGCCTGCGTTCGGCGATGGCAATCAGGGTTTGCGCCGCCCCGGATGGCGCGCGACGCCCTTGCTCCCATTCCTGCAGGGTGCGAACCGACACCCCCAGCAGCCGCGCAAACTGCGACTGACTGAGGCCGGACTTGACACGCGCTGACACCACAGGCGATACGACGACCTTGGTGCCCTTCCTCGCAATCATCTCCTTGACCGACTTGCGCAGTTCGGCCGCGATATCCAGCGACGACTCGAATTGCGCGAGCGCGTGGTCAGTCAAGGGCTTTTTCGATTTCATCCTTCATCTCCCGCAGAGCCTCTCCGGCGATGGAGTCAAGTTCCGCCTTGGCATACATGAGCAGCAACCATATTTCACTGTTCGCGCGCCGATTGAAGTAGATCACTCGCACTCCGCCCGACTTGGCGGAACCAGCCCGCGTCCACCGCAGCTTGCGAACGCCGCCCGACTTCCTGACGACGTCACCCGCCTTTCGGGTGC